>NZ_OMPH01000023.1:0-9321 GCF_900312795.1 Ruegeria sp. AU67 | reverse complement strand
GCCATAGGGCAGCAGATCAGCAGAATCGATGCCAATCTTAGCGCCAATTTCCTGAATAGGCTTCTTCTGCGCCTCGCGCGCAATTTCAATGTCCGATTTATAGCTCATTGGGCAAAACCCCCGGTTGGAAAAGTCTCATAACGTCTTGGCCAGAACGGTGGCGCACCGACCCAGAATCGTATATTTTCTTTAAAGTAAATAAATATTCCCCTGGGTCAATATCTGAGTTGTAGTGGTTAAAAAGCCCGTTGCCAAACTCACCATCAATGCCCAGCCACCAACAACCCAATTCAGGCGTATCTTTTCCGACCTTCACTAAGACCCAGCAGCCAATCTTCGACTATCAACTGCTCTGGAAAAGCACTGTTGAAAGGCCTTTTCAGCAGGTAATATCCTGACTCAGTCCGCACCGATGCGCTCTGGACTGGCCTGACCAAAGCGCCGCTTTCAAGCAATGGGTCAACAAGATGGGCCCAGCCCAACGCAATGCCCAATCCATCAACCGCTGCCTGTACTGACAATGGGTAAGTGTTGAACGCGACTGCCTGTTCCATTGATGATGTTGATACACCATTGCCGCTGAACCACGCACGCCACGTCATCCATTCTGCATGCGCGCTGGTGACCTCAATAAGGTCAAGTTCCGGTAACGCAGAAATATCCGCGGCATTGGGATTACTTTTGAGGTACTCGGGGCTGCAAACCGGAAAAACGGTTTCTCCGAAAAGAAGCTTTGCCTCGTACCCCGGCCAGTCGCCATCCCCCCGAAGAATTGTCAGGTCCATAGAATCTGACAGGCATTCTGCGTCACTGTCAGAAGACACTAAAGAGATACGTATTCGGCCATTGGATTTGTTGAACTTGCGAAGTTGCGGCATCAGCCAAAGAGACGCAACAGAATTGGTCGCCGAGATCGAAACCGTATTTGCCTGATGCTTGGCCAGCATGTCTCGGCTGACATCCCGCATCAGGTCCAGTGATTTTTCCACGGTCGCCAACAGGATAGCACCCTGTTGAGTAAGGGAAACAGAACGATGACCCCTTACAAACAAGGGCACGTCATAGTGCTGTTCCAGCAAGCGTACTTTGCGGCTGATTGCGGTCTCTGAGATGTTCAGCACCTTGCTGGCTTGCGCAAAACTCTGTGCCTTGGCAGCGGCTTCAAATGCCAACAAATAGTCTAGCGGCGGCAAGACTTTCCCGGTGACTGGCGCTTTTTTTGGCATTTGGGGGCCTTTTCCCGAGCTGGACGACGGCGCGATCAAAAACATTTGCCCGCATCTGGCAACATTCGATCAGTCAACTGTCTGTTAAGATAGCAAAAAGTCGGATTAGCCTCAAGAAATTATGGTCAAAGCCCCTCAAATTTCTGTTCTGCACATTAGACGATCTTGGGCAGAATGCATGAATTCGGGGCCGGAAGAGTCCTCAACTCAAAAATGAATGTCACTCAGGGAGCAAACATGAAACTTACAAACCTACTTTCTGCTGCAACCTTGGCAGCAGTAGCGGGAACTGGCGCGGCTGCCGAAGACAGCAGCGACCCGATCGTAATCCCCATTCACAACTGGTCCAGCCAGATCGTGATGTCGAATGTTGTAGGCCTGATCTTCGAAGAGATGGGCAACAACGTAGAATATGTCACCACCGACAGTCAGGCCGTCTATGAATCGGTACGTTTGGGCGATGTCGCGCTGGAGATGGAAGTCTGGGAAGGTGCCTTTGGTGCATCCTATCGGGCGGCACTGGAAAAAGGCGGTCTGCATGATGCGGGCGATCATGATGCGGTCACGCGCGAGGATTGGTGGTATCCGATGTGGACGAAGGAATCCTGCCCGGGCCTGCCTGACTGGCAAGCTCTGAACGACTGTGCGCACCTGTTCGCCACAGCCGAAACCGGTGACAAGGGCCGTTATCTGGATGGGCCGGTCGACTGGTTGAAGCATGGTAAAGAACGCGCCGAAGCACTGGATCTGAACTTTACAGTGATCAACGCGGGTTCCGCTGCAGCCCTTTGGGCTGAGATTGGCGCGGCAGAGGCCGACAAAACGCCGGTTTTGGTCTTTAACTGGACGCCAAACTTCGCCGAAGCTGTTTGGCCAGGTGAGTTCGTTGAGTTCCCAGCTTGGGAAGATGGGTGCGACAAGGATCCGGCCAAGGGCCCGAACCCGGAAGCGCTGTATGATTGTGGCAACCCTGCCGAGGGTTACCTGAAAAAGGCAGCTTGGGATGGCATGAAAGACAAGTGGCCGGCCGCGTATTGCGCCCTGACCGAGATTTCCTTCACCAACCCGCAGATTGCTGAGATGGCGAAGCTGGTCGACACTGATGAGCTTGAGCCGGAAGAGGCAGCCGAAGAATGGCTGGACGCCAACCGCGCTGTCATTGATCCTTGGATCAGTGCCTGCAGTACATAATCCGGTTGCATCCACCGAAACTGGCGCGGCCTTGAACATCTCAGCGATGCAAGGCCGCGCTCAACACGAAAGAAAGACAGCCATGTCCGCCTCAGCGCCTGTCATCTCAGCCAAAAACGTCTGGAAACTGTTTGGGCCCTCACCAGAGAGCTATCTGAAATCTCTGCCCGCTGACCGCAGTTTCGATGAGATCCGCGCGGATGGGTACATCGCCGGAGTCAAGGACGTCTCGATTGAGGTCGCTCGTGGCGAGATGCTGGTCATTATGGGCCTGTCAGGATCAGGCAAGTCCACGCTAGTGCGGTGTTTTTCACGCCTGCACGACATTACAGGCGGAACGATTGAAGTTGACGGTCAGGACATCATGAGCCTGACTGAACGCGAGCTGATTGAGCTGCGCCGCAACAAGATGGGGATGGTGTTCCAATCCTTCGGTCTGTTGCCACATCGCACGGTATTGGACAACGTCGCCTTCCCGTTGGAAATGCGCGGACAAGATCGCTACGACCGGCGCGAACGCGCACTGGAGGTCATCAAGTTGGTGGGCCTCGAAGGTCGGGAAGAATACTTCCCGCGTGAACTCAGCGGCGGTCAACAGCAAAGGGTCGGCATCGCCCGATCACTTGCGATTGAGCCGGATATCTGGTTTCTGGATGAGCCCTTCTCGGCGCTAGATCCGTTGATCCGACGTGAAATGCAGGATGAATTCCTGCGTCTGCAAGAGATGCTGGGCAAAACCATCGTCTTCATCACGCATGACTTCGATGAGGCGCTGCGCCTGGCCGACCGGATTGCCATAATGCGCAACGGCGCGGTCGAACAGTGTGACACCCCCGACCAGATCGTGATGAACCCTGCCACCGAATATGTGGCCAAATTTACCGAAGATGTCGACAAGGCCCGGGTCGTACATGCGAAAGGGCTGGCAAAACCCGTAAACGGTCATGCGCTAGAAGGCGCCCCGATCAATGGTGCCTCAACCATTCACGAACTGGCGCGCGTATTGGTCAACGACGACAGGATCCTTTTACCGGTCGCGAATGACAAAGGAGTTGTCACCGGGGTTCTGGAACGTGACACCGCGTTGAATGTTCTGCTCGGGGCGGAATGATGGCGACGCTGTCCACCGACATATCGGACACAAGGAACGGCCCGTGGGGGCAAACCAAAGTCCTAACCGCGCTGCTGGTCACCGCTATTGCACTAATCCTGGCTAAGGCAATTGGCATTCTGCCCGAGTGGCTGCATCGCATTCCGGAGGCTGCAATCCCGCCAACGGCACAGGTTTTGGACGCGATTTTCAACTTCATTCAAAACGATCTCGGTCTGATCTATGTCACCCGCTTTATTGCAGAAGGCCCGCTAGAGTTTCTGCTGGATACCTCGGCGAACCTATTGGAAGGCAAGCGTCGCTGGCCCTATCTGGGCCCGATCCCATGGTCCGCGATTGCCGCTGTGGCAGCCGTCGTCGGCTATGCCGTTGGTGGATGGAGGTTGGCTGCCTTGGGCGCGGGCACCTTCATCTGGACCGCGGCAATCGGACAGTGGAAAATCGCCATGCAGACGATGTCCGTCATCGTGGTTGCGGCTCCATTGGCATTCTTGCTGGGTCTGGTACTAGGCATCGCAGCCTGGAAATACGGCTGGTTCGAACGGTTGCTGAAACCCATCCTGTCCGTACTGCAAACCCTGCCGTTCTTTACGTATCTCTTGCCAGCAGTGATCTTCTTTAAGGTTGGACCGACAGCTGGGGCCGTCGCAACAATTACCTTTGCCATCCCACCGATGATCCTGATGACCACTCTAGGCCTGAAAAAGGTCAGCCCCGAAGTGATCGAAGCAGGCCAGATGTCTGGCTGCACACGCTGGCAGATGTTGCGCCACGTCTACGTTCCAGCCGCGCGGACCGAGGTACTGGTCGGCGTCAATCAGGTGATCATGCTGTGTCTTGCGATGGTTGTTCTGACCGCCTTTATCGGAATGCCCGGTCTTGGCGCGAAACTGCTGGCGATGATGGGTAGTTTCAAACTGGGCCGTTCTTTCGAGATTGGCGTAACCATCGTCCTTCTGGCTGTCACGTTGGATCGGATGTCAAAGGCCTGGGTCGTCAAGCAGCCGGTGCACTTCGAACGCGGGACACCGTGGTGGAAACGGCACCAGATTTCGCTGGTCGCGTTGGGTCTGTTTGTTGGATTTACTCTGCTGGCACAGGTGTTCCCGATCCTGGCTGAAGTTGGTCGCAAGCAGCATCTCAGCCAGGGCAAGGAAATCGACGTGGTGATCAAGTCATTCCTGGCCATAGACGCGATCAAGGGCACAACCGAATGGCTGCGCTGGTTCCTAAACGTCAAAGTTTTGATCCCGTTCCGGAATACGCTACTCGCCATTCCGACTCCTGCTTTTATCCTGCTGGTTGTATCCTTTGCGTATTGGGTCGGTGGCCGAAAGCCCGGCATCTACGCCGCGATCTTCTTTACGATTGTCGCCTTCTCGGGCTGGTGGGATCGGTCGGTCATCACGCTTTATACTGTGATTTCAGCAGTCGCGCTGGCGACTATGATCGGTATCCCCTTGGGCGTTGTTGCAGCGCGGTCCAACCGCTGGTCCAAAAGCATCCTGCTGGCCTGCGACACCGCGCAAACCTTCCCAAGCTTCATCTACCTGATCCCCGCGATCATGCTGTTTGGGGTCAATGATGTGGCAGTTGTGTTCTCAATCCTGATCTTCGCCGCCGTGCCGCTGATCCGGTACACGATTATTGGACTCAGTAATGTACCGCCGGAAATGACCGAGGCGGCAGACATGTCCGGCTCGACCCGTCGGCAAAAGCTGATGTCGGTGCAATTTCCGCTGGCACTGCCGACAATGGCGGTCGGGTTTAATCAGGCAATCATGTTCGCCTTTTTTATGGTTATCATTGCCGCCTTCATCGGCACGCAGGATCTGGGGCAGGAGCTGCAGCGAACACTGGCGGGCACCGAACTGGGCAAGAACTTTGTGCTGGGTCTGAACGTGTCCCTGATGGCGCTGACCTTTGACATGGCGATCAGCAGTTGGGCTGAAAAACGCAAAAAACGGTTGGGGCTTGATTGAGATGGCACAGCATCAAATCCCACGCACCGTTATTCGTTTCGACGATCCCGGATTTGTCCGAATGCGTATGGAAGGCCGACCCGACGAGCAAGTCTGGTGGAAGAATGTCAGCTTTGATGAGGGAACCGGGCAAGGTAGCTATCTGATGAAGATGGCAGCGGGCACACGTTCATGCCCGCATATCCACCATGGGCCAGAAGAGTTCTTCATCCTCGAAGGCGATCTGACAGATCACGATGGATTTTGCTATCGCAGCGGCGACTTTGTCAGCCTCGGCGCTGGGTCCAGCCACTATTCGCGAACCGAGGCGGGATGCCTATTGGTTGTCACCCACCGCGGTGCAACCGAGATCATTCAGGAAGATGCACTATGAATGTGAAGCCGGTATTCGAAGTTCCGTTCGAACGCAGCGGAGTTCTGGCCCCCGGCCTTCCGATCCTGCCACATGGAACGGAACGCCACCCGGTCCCCGGAATGGGGTCGCGCGCTGTTCCGGTTTCCAAAGGTGATACGATAACCTTGTTGGACCGCGACGGGATGCAACAGGCTGAGATGGTCTTCTTTGCCCCTGACCGAAGTTCTGATGCGGCCATGCTGGGTGCTTTGGGACATGGACGTCCGGAGGGATTGATTGCGACGCTGGCCAATGGATCGCCGTCTGGCAAGAAAGTGCTGCGCGCTCTGGAAGTTGCCGGATTTGACATCGGAAAAGGTGACGCGATCCGGGCGTTTACCGACGGGTCGCGCCCCGGTGACATGGTGCATTTCGTCGCCGAATGTGAGGGCCTTCTGATCGTGGCTGCACCCGGCAAGGCGATGCGCCCCGAAGATAACAACCCTCCCACGGATATCATCCTGTACATTCAGCGCTCTGCACCCGGTTTGGAAAAACCCGATGTGGGACCACCCGAACCGCTGGCCGATCCGCTCAGGGACTTCAATATTCAGCCGGGCAATGCCCACTCGTACGAGGTCAGGGCCGGTGAGTTCATTCAGATTGTCGATGTTCGCGGGCGTGAGTGCTCGGATTTTCAGGCCTTCAGCCGACGGGCACTGGATCAGGGGATCGAACGCGAGATTGATCCCACAACAACGCGTAGCCTGATGGGCAGCTTGTATCCAAAACCGGGGATTTTTTCGAAGTATTGGTCAGTAGATCAGGAACCGCTGATAGAGATCGTTCAGGATACGTGCGGACGCCATGACACGTTTGGCCTTGCCTGTACGGCGCGGTATTATGAAGATCTCGGTTACCCTGGCCACGTGAATTGCTCGGACAATATCAATAAAGACTTGGATCAGTATGGCATCAAACCACGTGGTGGTTGGCCTGCAATCAACTTCTTTTTCAACACGATGCTGGACGACACCAACGCCATTGGCATGGACGACCCCTGGTCGCGCCCCGGTGACTTCGTCTTGTTGCGCGCGCTGACCGATCTGGTCTGCGTCAGCACCGGCTGTCCCTGCGACATTGATCCAGCAAATGGCTGGAATCCAACCGATATTCAGGTGCGAACCTACAAGGCGACCGAGGATTTCAAAAGATCCTACGGCTATAGAAAATCTGCGGAGGCGGATGTGGAAGAAACCAAGAAAACTGCATTTCACGACTGCTTTGCACGGCACACCCGTGATTTCGTCGAATATAACGGCTATTGGCTGCCCGACACGATGACCAATCACGGCGCGATTGCCGAATACTGGGCCTGCCGCGACAAGGTTGCGGTTATGGACCTCAGCCCCCTGCGGAAATACGAAGTTGTCGGACCCGATGCAGAAGAGCTGTTGCAGCTTTGCGTAACCCGCAACATGAAAAAGCTGAGCGTTGGTCAGGTTGTCTATACGGCCATGTGTTATGAGCATGGCGGGATGATTGACGACGGCACCGTCTATCGTTTGGGTGAGACGAATTTCCGCTGGATCGGCGGGAATGATACCAGCGGATTGTGGCTGCAGGAACAGGCCCTCAAACGCAATATGAATGTCTGGGTGCGCAATTCGACTGATCAATTGCACAACATTGCGGTTCAAGGGCGGTACAGTCGCGACATCCTTTCCAAGATCTTTTGGACACCGCCTCAGCAACCGACGATCGAAGAACTGCCATGGTTCCGGCTTACCGTGGCTCGGGTTGGTGATGTGCAGGGGACATCTGTCGTAATTTCTCGGACCGGGTATTCAGGTGAGCTGGGATATGAAATCTTCTGCCATCCCAAAGATGCCGTCGAGATCTTTGATCGCGTCTGGGACGTTGGCCAGGAATATGGCATAGCTCCGCTTGGACTTGCGGCACTGGATATGGTGCGGATCGAAGGTGGCTTGATATTTGCCGGGTCCGAATTCGACGATCAAACCGATCCCTTCGAGGCAGGCATCGGCTTCACCGTTCCACTGAAGTCAAAGCCCGACGATTTTATCGGGCGGGCAGCGATTGAAGAACGCAAAACCCATCCTCATCGCAAACTGGTCGGTTTCGAGATTGAGGGCGGCACGGTCCCCTCGCCCGGCGACTGTGTGCGTTTAGGAAAGGCGCAGGTTGGAGAGATTACCAGCGCGATGAAATCACCCGTTCTGGGCAAGGTTATTGCGTTAGGCCGGGTTTCGGTCACTCATGCCGTCGTCGGAGCTGACATTGAAATCGGGCAACTGGACGGCCAACAAAAGCGTCTGAAAGCCAGAATAGTGCCTTTCCCTCATTTTGACCCGACAAAGGAACGCGTAAAGGGCAACTATTCAATTGTTGATGTTCCTGATGCAGCAGAATGACGACTCCTTAACAAAACCGTTGGTCACAGAGAGTCTCCCGTCAGGGTGCATCGTATGCGAAGAATGACCTTCGCAAAACTGCGAGAAAGCAAAAGTTTTGTCTGCCCCGCTCCAGCATCCGATATCGAACCTCACAATAGCGTCTCGTTGTGTTTTTGGCTTTCACTTGTGACGGTTATGCTCGTTCATCCGACCATTGGACTGGCTGCCGGATGCGCACGAATGTCTGCACTTGAGAGCTATAATGACACCGGGGTTGCGCCATTTGGGTCGGAATGTCTGTCATTCGATGGTTTAGGTAATTCCCGCGGCGTTTCGTGCTATTGGGAATTTCAGTTTAGAAGCGATGAGGCCGCAAGCTACTTTGACGACACATGGGCTGAAGTGGCGCGTTGCCGAGACGGTACGCCTGCTCCGATTGATATGCAGGTCAATCATCCAGACAGCTATGTGCATAGAGAATTGGACGCCGGAATTCGTGTCTATCGGGTTGCCTTTAAAGACAAGAGCCAAGAGAAGCGCACACTGGTTTTCCTGAGTGTCCAGCACAACAACTGAGACGACCGCCTAACGTCAGTTCCAACGGGATCGGTGAAAACTGCGCTTCAACGACCACCTTGAGTGTGCAAAAGTTTCTGTCCGTTGTCAAAAACCGCGATCTATAGCGGCTTTATCGCAAACTTTTGACCCCTCTGACAGAGATGAGGCCATCGTGTTAACGGCATTGCAGAGTTGGGCAAGGGCTAACCGTGGCAATCTCATTCTAGGGCGTGCATTTTCCAAAAGAAGTGATCCTGCATGCGGCGTTCTTCCACCTCCGGCACTCAGTTTCGGTTGCCCGATCCAAATTGATAAAGTCGGCCGTATATTTTTGGTTAACATCATTGAACATGATCATCGTTTCATCAAACGGCTTGTTTGACCCGACGGTTTGATGGTGCGATCCATTCGATTAAATGGAAGGATGCCATATGGGACAGATACGTCACGGCTGCGCACGCCATCCGAGCAACAATACAGCAATCCCAAGCTTTGAACGCGG
>NZ_OMPH01000029.1:0-71292 GCF_900312795.1 Ruegeria sp. AU67 | reverse complement strand
CAGCGCGCCCGCCTAAATCATTCCCTAAGATGCCCCCAGTCTCTCCTGAGCGTCTCCACCGTCTCTCCGATGCGTCCGGCCGTCTCTCCGACCCGTCAGCGCCGCCTCAGCAGCGCCGGTGAAGGGGTATTTACGGATTAGGTCTGGGACCTGCAACCCCCATTTTGAAAAAACTTCACATTTCTCTGCTGAAACTCGCCCATATTAATGAAAACAATAAGTTAGCTTAATAATTTGGGTAAGAAACTCGACCGGGCGCTGCGTGATGCGGGGGTTTGTCAGAGCTTTAGGCGGAATCGTACCCAATGGTTGGTATGCCTGCGGGATCCGACCCAAAGAAAACGCCGCCCGAGTCCCCTCGGGCGGCGCTATCTCTGCGATGATCGTCGATTTACTTCAGATCAAAACGATCCGCGTTCATCACCTTGTTCCAGGCCGAGACAAAGTCGCAGACAAATTTACCCTCGGCACCCGTCTGACCGTAGACCTCGGCGAGCGCCCGCAGTTGCGAGTTGGAACCGAAGACCAGATCGACGCGTGTACCGGTCCATTTGACCTCACCGCTGGCGCGGTCACGACCTTCATAGACGCCCTTGCCGGCAGGTTTCCATTCGGTGCCCATGTCCAAAATGTTGGTGAAAAAGTCATTGCTGAGTACACCCACACGATCCGTGAACACCCCATGCTTGGCGTCACCGAAGTTGGCGCCCAGAACACGTAGGCCACCGACAAGTGCCGTCATCTCTGGTGCGGACAAGGTTAACAATTGTGCACGGTCGACCAGCAACTCCTCGGGAGAGACGGTGTATTCGGCCTTTTGGTAGTTGCGGAATCCGTCTGCTGCAGGCTCCAGGACTGCGACGCTGTCCACATCGGTCTGCTCTTGCGACGCATCGGTGCGGCCCGGGGTGAACGGAACCTCAACATCCCGACCGCCAGCTTTGGCAGCCTGCTCGATGCCGACGGCACCGGCCAGAACGATCAGGTCGGCCAGCGACACTTTCTTGTTGCCTGACTGCGCGCCGTTGAACGCCTCTTGAACGCCTGTCAGCGCATCCAGCGCCTTGGACAGTTTCATTGGCTCGTTGACGTCCCAATCCTTCTGAGGCGCAAGACGGATACGGGCGCCGTTGGCACCGCCCCGCTTGTCCGACCCACGGAAGGTCGAGGCCGAGGCCCATGCGGTCGAGATCAGCTCGGACACCGACAGACCGGATGCAGCGATCTTGGCTTTCAAATCCGCTACATCGGCATCATCAACCAGGTCGTGATCCACCGCAGGCACGTTGTCCTGCCAGATCAACTCTTCGGTCGGGGCTTCCGAACCGATATAGTTCGAACGCGGACCCATGTCGCGGTGAGTCAGTTTGAACCAGGCGCGTGCGAAAGCATCTGCGAACTCTTCCGGGTTCTCGTGGAAGCGTTTCGAGATCGGGCCATAGATCGGATCCATGCGCATCGCCATGTCGGCGGTGGTCATCATGGTCTTGACCTTCTTGGTCGGATCACCGGCCGCCGGGGCCATGTCTTCTTCTTTGACGCCGATTGGTTCCCAAATCCATGCACCCGAGGGGCTTTTAGTCAGATTCCACTCGTATCCGAACAGCAGATCGAAATAGCCGTTGTCCCATTTGATCGGGTTTGCGGTCCATGCGCCCTCGATGCCCGAGGTCGTGGTATCGTCACCCACGCCCGAGCCGAACTTGTTGATCCAGCCAAGGCCCATCTCTTCGATCGGGGCCGCTTCGGGTTCGGGGCCGACCAGATCAGGATCGCCCGCGCCGTGCGCCTTACCAAAGGTGTGGCCACCAGCGACCAATGCGACGGTTTCTTCGTCATTCATCGCCATCCGGCCAAAGGTGTCGCGGATATCACGGCCCGAGGCCAGCACGTTTGGTTCACCATCCGGGCCCTCGGGGTTCACATAGATCAGGCCCATCTGAACGGCGGCCAGTGGGTTTTCCATGTCGCGCTCACCAGTGTATCGGCTGTGCGGGTTGTCGGTGGGGGCAAGCCATTCAGTTTCGGAACCCCAATAGATGTCTTCTTCAGGCGCCCAGATATCTGCGCGACCACCGGCAAAGCCAAATGTCTTGCCGCCCATGGATTCAATGGCGCAGTTCCCGGCAAGGATCATCAGGTCGGCCCATGAAATCTGGTTGCCGTATTTCTGCTTGATCGGCCACAGCAGACGGCGCGCCTTATCAAGGTTGCCGTTATCCGGCCAGCTGTTCAGTGGCGCAAAGCGCTGGTTCCCGGTCGAGGCACCGCCACGGCCATCCGCCGTGCGATATGTACCGGCGCTGTGCCAGGCCATCCGGATGAACAGACCACCGTAATGACCATAGTCGGCAGGCCACCAATCCTGAGAATCGGTCATCAGCGCGTACAGGTCTTCTTTCAGCGCCTTCATGTCCAGCTTCTTGAATTCTTCAGCGTAGTCGAAATCAGGCCCCAGCGGGTTCGACGCGGGCGCGTTCTGATGTAGGATCGAAAGGTTCAGCTGGTTCGGCCACCAATCCCGGTTTGACCGGGTTCCTGCGCCGTGCATTACAGGGCATCCGCCCGTTTTGGGGTTATCACTTCCGTCCATGTCGATCTCCAATCCTGGCTAAAATCCGGCTCGTTCGCGCGGTGAGAAACGCGGGCGATCAAGAACATATATAGATGACACTTTTACCTCTTTTAGATGCGCGGCTTGGATTGCGCACATTCTGTCAATGGTATCGGCGACTCTTGTCTTGTCGCCGCCAGACCTAGCAAATTCGAACCATGCAAATAAGTTTTCTTTATGGATGGTTCTGATAACCAAAAGCTATCACTAAGCACCCGGTGCGCATCGCCGGAAATCAGGCCGATAGCTCAGTCATCGGTCATCAGCGACCTCAATCCGACCCGATAGTTCGGATACATTAGGTTTACACCCAGCTCATCCTTGATCCGATCGTTTCTGACCCGCTTGTTCTCATTGTAAAAGCTGCGCGCCATGGGGGTCATGTCGGCCTCGTCGAACGGTACTTCGGGCGGCAATGGCAATCCCTGCAATTCGGCCGCATAGGCGATGACATCCTGCGGTGGAACGGGTTCATCATCACATACGTTGTAAATCGCCCCCGGATTAGGCTCGGACATGGACGCGGCAAGAACCTGGGCAATGTCGGCGACATGAATTCGGGAAAAGACCTGCTCGGGCTTGATGATACGTCGCATACCCACGCGCTTGAGCTTGGAAAACGGTCCACGACCGGGACCGTAGATGCCCGCAAGGCGAAAGATATGTGTCGGCAAGCCGGGGATACTCTGCCACTGCTCTTCCGCCTGCACCCGCCATTTGCCGCGCTGCGCCGTTGGCGTCGCAGGGGTGGCCTCGTCGACCCAGTTGCCCTGATGATCGCCATACACGGCCGTGGTCGAAAGATAGCCAACCCATTTGAATTGCGCCGCCCGTTCCGCAATCTCATCCGCCAATGCAGCCAGAACCGGATCTCCGTCCGCGTTTGGCGCAGCCGAGATCAAAAGATGCGTCACCCCATCCAGCTGTGGCACTTGCCCCGGCCAAATCACCGGCTCTGCGCCGGACGCCTTGACCACCTGCGATTGGGCCGGATCACGCGTCGTGCCGAAGATACGCCAACCATGGGGTTGCGACTGACGGGACAAGGCCTGTGCCGAGTACCCGTGACCGAAGGAAAATAGTGTGCCTGTCATACGCTCTTAGATGATCCGCAATTTCGCCAGATGCAAGAACTCTGCCAAGGATACTTGATTCGAATCCCCCAATGCGCCTTTCTTTTGGTTATGAGTGACAAAACACCAGACCTTCATGCCGCCTACGCGCTGGATTCCCCGGAGGACCACAAGCGTCTCTATGCTGAATGGGCCGGGGATTACGACGAAGGCTTTGCCACGCGCGAGGACTATCAGCTGCACATCCATACCGCCCGCGCCTTTGTCGGCGCCGGCGGGCAAGGGCCTGTGCTTGATGTAGGTGCAGGCACTGGCCTGTGCGGCGCGGTTCTGGCCCGGCTGGGTGTGGGACCGATAGATGCCACCGATATCAGCGCCGAGATGCTGGATCAGGCCATGCGCAAGGATATCTACCGCGACGCCATTGAGGCCGATCTGAACGAAGGCATCCCGGTGCCGCGCGATAGTTACTCCGGAATCGTTTCATCCGGTTCGTTCACCCATGGCCACCTCGGGCCAGAAGCTTTGACTGCACTGCTGCGTGTGGCCCGCCCAGGTGCTCAATTCGCGCTGTCGATCAATGCCCAACATTATGAAAAGCTGGGATTTGCCGAAGCCCTGCACCGGTTAGCGCAAGGCCAGATTCGAAACCTTACCCTGCCCGAAGTTCGCATCTATGGCGATCTTGCATCTGGCCCCAACAAAGATGACACAGCGCTGATAGCCCTGTTTGAACGCGCTTAGGCCGACTATCGACCTTTCCACACGGGATCACGCTTTTCAGCAAAAGCGCGGGCGCCTTCCAGGTTGTCTTCAGAGCCATAGAGGGTATCAACCGTCGGCAATTGCCGCCCGGTGATCCGGTTCATGGCATCCTGAAATTTGGAATCTTCGGCATCGCGCACGATTTCCTTGATCGCGGCATAAACCAAGGGCGGGCCGCTGGCCAAAAGGCGCGCCAGTTCCCATGCCCGATCCATCAACTGATCACCTGGAACGATTTCGTTCACCAACCCCCAGTTCTTCGCTTCATGCGGGTCGAACCAGCGTCCGGTCAAAAGCAGTTCCATCGCCACGTGATACGGAATACGTTTTGGCAGTTTGACACTTGCGGCATCGGCCACTGTGCCGGAGCGGATTTCCGGCAGCGCAAAACTGACGTGTTCCGCAGCAAGGATCATGTCGGCGCTCAGGGCCAATTCTAACCCGCCGCCGCAGGCAATCCCGTTGACCGCGGCGATAACCGGCTTGTTCATGTTCCGCAGTTCCTGCAACCCGCCAAATCCGCCGACGCCATAATCTCCGTCCACGGCATCTCCGTCAGCGGCTGCTTTCAAATCCCAGCCGGGGCAAAAGAACTTCTCGCCACCACCGGTCAGGATTGCGACGCGCAGATCGGGATCATCACGGAAGTCACGAAAGACTTCGCCCATGACTCGGCTGGTCGCCAAATCAATCGCGTTCGCTTTGGGACGGTCCAAAGTGACTTCCAGAATTGCGCCATCACGCTTGGTTTTGACTGGGTTCATATACTTGCCTTTCGGATCAGAGCATCCACCGCTATGGCACGGTCCGGTGTGCAGATCAGTGGGTTTATTTCAACTTCGCTGACATGGGATGCATTGGAAATGACGTAGGCCTGCACCGCATCGACAGCGTCCAGGATGGCCTCAATCTCTGCCGCTGGTTTGCCGCGATATCCCGCTAGCAAAGGGGCGCAGTTCAAATTACCCAGCGCCTCTTTCACCGCGGTGCGAGAGGAAGGGATCAAAAGGGAAACCGTGTCGCGCAGGATTTCAGTCAACACACCCCCTGCACCCAGCGTCAGAACGAACCCGTGGGCCGGATCTCGGGTCACGCCGACCAACAATTCAGCCACGCCACCGACCGCCATTTCCTCAATAAGGACCTCTTCGGTTCCGATATCCGCCGCGACTTCGCCCACAGCGTCGGCGCGAACATTAAGGCGCACGGCCGCATGTTCCGACTTGTGCGCCAGCCCGACGCCCTTAATCGCAAAAGGACCAGTCAGCGCGGCAGAGGCTTGTTTCGCCAGATCCGGCGTCACCACAACGTTGTGCGGTACACAAACACCGAAATCCGCCAGCGCCTGCTTGGCTTCTGCTTCGGTCAGAACATGATCCGCAACGGTATCCGAGGGCAACAGGACCGGTTCGGCCTCCGTTGCTTGCGGTCGCGCGGCTGCCTCAATTGCCGCAAGCGCTTCGTGCAATCCGGCAAAAGGGATAACACCGCCATCGAGTAATCGCTGTGCCACGTCTTCGGGCAAAAGCTCCGGCAGAGTCGCCGTTACCGCAAAGGGGCGCCCCGTCTGAGCAACACAATTCAAAGCAGCCTGCGTGGCGCATTCCCAATCGGTCGCATCCGTGTGCGGATAGTCGAGAATCGCCATAGTCAGGGCCTGTTCAGGGTTCATCATTGCGGACCACGCCCATGTCATGGCCTGCGTATCCCGCCAGATATAGGTGTGATAATCCAGCGGGTTCGCCAGGGCCACCATCGGCCCCAAGGCATCGCGCAGGTCAGCTTTTTGTGCTTGCGACAACGGCGGGAAGTGCAGGTCGCGCCCCTCGGCCATGTCGGCAGCCAGACTTGCCTCACCACCCGAGCAACTGATCGATCCCAAACCGTTCGTATCCAACCGCCCGGTCACGTGCAGCAGCTTGAGACATTCCAGGAAACTGGGAATGTCATCCAAACGCGTGATCCCAAGGCGATCCAGAAATGCCTGCGCGCCCGCATCACCACCCGCCAACGAGGCTGTATGGGAAATCGTCGCCGCCTGTGCATGGGCGGACCGGCCCACTTTCAGCGCAACAATCGGCACGTTACGATCCCGCGCCTTTTTGGCCAGCGCCTCCCATTTACGCAGATCACCGAACCCCTCGATATGGACGCCAATCGCTGTGATCCGGTCATCATCCAACAGGGCCGAGGCGATGTCGGCCTGATGGGTCTGCGCCTGGTTCCCGCTGGTCAGCATAAAGGCCAGCGGCAAGGCCCGGCGCTGCATCGTCATATTGATCGCTATGTTCGAACTTTGCGTCAGGATCGCCACACCGCGATCTACCGGTTGCATGCCGTGCTGATCGGGCCAAACAGCGGCGCGGTCCAGCCCGTTGACGAAGCCATAGCAGTTTGGCCCGAGGATCGGCATCTCGCCTGCGGCCTGCACCAAACGGACCTGCAATTCTACACCCTGATCGTCCTCGGCATGCGCTTCGGTAAATCCCGAGGCAAAACACACTGCGCCCCCGGCCCCCATGGCCGAAAGGACCGCGACAGTCTCGATCGTTGCATTACGGTTGATGCCAACAAAGGCTACGTCGGGGGCCGCTGGAAGGTCCTCAAGGCGTGCAAAAGCACTCAGACCCGCGATTTGACCAGCTTTTGGGTGGACCGGCCAGATGTCGCCCTGAAACCCGAATTTCCGGGCCTGTTCGATCACTGAGACGCACCAGGCGCCGCCGCCGATCACAGCGATGGATGTGGGGTGCAAAACGCGTGACAGGGAAGACATCAGGCGGCCCCCTCCATCACGCACCGAGTGCCCTCAGAAGATCGCGACTGATAATGTGGCGCTGAATTTCACTGGTTCCGTCCCAGATACGTTCGACCCGCGCGTCGCGCCAGAACCGCTCAAGCGGGTAATCGTCCATCAGACCCATGCCGCCGTGGATTTGGATGGCAGCATCGGTGACCCGCGCGAGCATTTCCGAGGCATAGAGCTTGGCCGAAGCAATTTCGCGATTTGCAGGCAACCCTTTGTCCAGCCGATCCGCAGCGGCCAGCGTCAACAAGTCCGCCGCGTCAATCTCGGTGATCATGTCCGCGATTTGGAAGGACACGCCCTGAAACTTGCCGATCTTCTGGCCGAACTGTTCGCGCGTGGCGGAATAGTCCAGTGCATAGTCGAAAGCGCGGCGTGCGCGGCCCACGGACATGGCAGCAACCGTGATACGGGTCGCATAAAGCCAGGTGTTCATCACTTCAAAGCCGCCATCAACCTCACCTAGAACCTGGGCGTCGGGCAGACGGCAATCATCGAAATCAAGAACCATGTTCTTGTAACCGCGATGGCTAACCGACTTGTACCCGTCCCGGATGGTGAAACCGGGCGTTCCGCGATCCACCAGGAACGCCGTTATCCGCTTTTTCGGACCTTTGGGCGTCTGGTCCTCTCCGGTCGCGATGAAAACGATGATGAAATCCGCGTGCTCCGCGCCCGAGATGAAGTGCTTGGTGCCATTGACCACCCAGTCTCCGCCATCCCGCACCGCGGCGCACTTCATTCCACGAACATCTGACCCGGCACCGGGTTCGGTCATCGCCAGCGCGTCCATCCTTTCACCGCGAACGGCGGGCATCAGGTATCGTTCGACCTGCTCGCCCTCACACGCCATCAGGATGTTCTGAGGACGCCCGAAGAAGTGGTTCAGCGCCATGGATCCGCGGCCCAGCTCACGCTCGACCAGCGCGAACTCCAGATGGTTCAACCCTGCACAACCGACGCTTTCGGGAAAATTACAGGCATAAAAACCCAGCTCAATCGTCTTGCGCTTGATCTCATCCGCGATCTCCTCCGGGACTTCGCCGGTGCGCTCGACCAGCGCCTCATGCGGGTAGATTTCGTTTTCCACAAAGCTGCGAACGGTAGAGACGATCATCTCTTGTTCGTCGGACAATCCATATTGCATCGGGCGTTTCCACATCTGGCGTTGCGGCATATTCTGACGCGGCTTGCCATTTGAAACGTGCAGAAATAGAAGTTTACCATGCAAGAATGGACTAAATCATCCTCTGCACCGCGGCAAATCGGGGTTCTTCTGTTCGACGGATTCTCGAACCATTGCCTGGCCAATACGGTCGAGCCGCTGCGCGCTGCAAACACTCTGGCCGGACGTAATTTGTACGATTGGCAGTTCCTTGCGTTGGAGGGTGGTCCGGTGACATCCTCATCCGGGCTGCAGGTCGCGCCGCATCGCCCACTCCAGATCGCCAGTGGGGACATGCTGATGGTCATGCCATCTTATGGATTCCGCGCGCATGGCGGGTGGCGCACCCTTTCAGGCCTGCGTTCTGCGGATCAGCGGTACAAAGTGCTGGCGGGCCTCGACACTGGCAGCTGGCTTTTGGCTCAAGCAGGGCTGCTGGACGGGCATCGCGCCACGATACACTGGGAAGAGCTGACCGGATTTACAGAAAGGTTCCCCGATGTCGAAGCCCACCGCGAGCGCTATGTCATTGACCGCAATCGCATCACCTGTTCCGGGGCCATGGCGGCCTTTGATCTGGTGCTTCATCTGATTGCACGGGATCAGGGACAGGCCCTGGCGCTGGAAGTGTCGCAACTGTTCATGACCCGCGATTCAGCGCGCTCGCATGCGGGCGGTGCCGGCGCGACCAGCGGTTACGTGAACAAGGCGCTGGCCTTGATGCAGGAACACCTTGAGATCCCCTTGCCAGTGTCCGAAATCGCAAGCCGGGTTGGCCGATCGCAGAAAGCCTTGTCCGTCCGCATGCAGTCCGAGCTGGGCGCGGGTCCCGCGCAGGTTTACCGCCGCCTGCGCCTGAACCTTGCGCGCAAACTGGTGGCAGAAACCGACCTGAGCATCGGTGAGGTTGCCCTGCGCGCGGGCTATGACGACCCCAGCGCCCTGACCCGTGCCTTCAAAGCCGAATTCGGGGTCACGCCGCGCGCGCTTCGGGCCAGCTAGGTATACATCTGTTTCTTGTAGGCCCTTGTCCGGGTCGTCGCCTCGGCCGATCCGTCATGATATGTGCCAAACCACTTGTCGAACGGAATTTCAGAGGTGCCGTAGTTGCATTCAAAATACCGGTGGTGAAGCTGGTGAAAGAAATCACCGGCACGGGCGGCATCCGTGTCTCCGGCCTTTAGTTTTTCAAACCCGGAATGAGACAACACAGGGCTGATCTGCTGGAAGGAGGCGTGGAACAGCACATGCAACGGGTGCGACGGAACGATCAGGTGGATGAAATAGGTTGTGAAGTACAGCAAGTTCTCGTACCAGTGGTTCGAGATTCCCGACCAAGGCCCAATGTTCACGTTACGATGATGCACAGCATGCACGTATTTGTAGAGCTTCGGGTGATGTTCCAACCGGTGCACCCAGTAAAAGTGCAGACCTGACCACATCGGGATAAACACCATCCACACAACGAACCAGACCGGCGCGCCGGACCACGTGATGGTTGGCACATAGCCGTTGGCCATCGCCCAGTAGATGATCCATTGATAAACGGTCGCGACGGTCATCGCGCTGCCCAGCGTCCACCAGATATTGTCCAGAACCTGATTGCGGAATGTGAACGTACCATTGTTGCGGGTCAGGTCGCGGCGGTCGAACTTTTTGTACATGCCCTGCCCTTTTCGCATGTACAGCCACCAGTGCAGCCCACCTGCGACGAGTATTTGGGGCACCATGTTCAGCAGCCAAATGCGAAACATCCAACCCGGGGCAAAGCTTTGCATACTTTCCAAAGGCGGAAAAAAGAAAGCATAGGCCGTAACCGCCAGCGCAAGGCACAAGGTTAATGCCGTGATCTGCAGCCACGCCCCGCTGTACCATTTCAGCACTTCAGCTGGGCGCGGCGGCCACTTAAACAAAGGGTTTAAACTTACCGGGCCGTCGGGGTGATAGTGCCAACGGACGGATTCGGGGTTCTGAGTCGTGTCGGTCATGGCGGTTACCCAGTTGAAGTGGTCAGGTGGCGTAGTCCGAGCCTTCGTCATCCAGCAAGACTTTGATCTCCCGCAGATGTGCTTCGGCCTGATCAGGATAGTCTTCCAACTCTTGCGCGGTCTTCTCGGCAACCTCTTCCGACAGCACGCGCAATCGTTGTCCCGTCTGCAGCGCGCGGATGTAGGTTTCCGCTGCGCGTTCAAAATAATAGAGTCTATTAAAGGCATCTGCCGGATCACTGCCGATCACAAGGACACCGTGATTGCCCATGATCATGACCTTTTTCTTGGGGTCCGACAGCATCGACGCGCAGCGTTCACCTTCGCTTTCAAAGGCGAGGCCTCCGAACTCTTCATCCACGACGTATCGGTCGTAGAACGTGGCCGTATTTTGATCGATCGGCGGCAAGGTGCTATCCGCCAAAGATGCCAGGACCGTCGCAAAGATCGAATGCACGTGCATCACACAGCGCGCATGCGGACAGTGGCGGTGGATTGATCCGTGCAGACCCCAAGCCGTCGGATCCGGGGCACCGGGTTGGTTCATCACCTCGGCGTCATTGGCATCCAACAGCAGCAGATTTGATGCTTTGACCCGCGCAAAATGCATCTGGTTCGGGTTCATCAGGAACTGGGTGCCTTCCGGGTTCACCGCCAGACTAAAATGGTTGGCGACACCTTCGTGCATATTCAGCCGCTCGACCCAGCGAAAGGTTGCAGCCAGATCAACACGTTCGGCCCAGTGGTCGATATTGGCGCGCAGGTTTGTAGCAGTCATTCCGGGCTCCTTTGCGGATAGCTGAGAACTTTCGGAAATCGTGCCTGTAGCGTCAAAAATTGACCAACGAAAAAAACGCAACTATTCCATTAGCTGAACTAATGGCAAGGTTATACACATGCAAAAACCACTTCCTCCGCTGGGTTGGCTCCGCACGTTTGAGGCAGCGGCGCGGCACTTGTCCTTTACCGGCGCGGCCCGGGATCTGAACATGACGCAAAGCGCGGTCAGCCAGCAGATCAAGTCCTTGGAAGGGTACCTTGGCCAGCCTTTGTTTTTGCGTCGACCACGCGCGTTGGAACTGACCGAAGCGGGCATCACGTATCTTCCGGTGGTGCGCGAGGCATTTCGGACACTGGTACGTGGAACTCAGGCCGTGACTGGCGCCCAGCAGAACGCGGTTCAGGTTCAAAGCAACATCACCTTTGCCGTGAATTGGTTGGCGCCCAGACTGCCGAAATTTCGGGTACAGCATCCCGAGGTGCAATTGAATATCTTTACTGAGCTTTGGGAGCCGCGCGAAATGGCCGAAGGGGCCGCCGTGGAAATCCGTTATTCACTACGGCCGTCAGATACAGTTAGGACCGAATTGCTGAGAACCGATCACTATTATCCAGTCTGTGCGCCGGGCTATCACGTGACGTTGGACAACCTGCAACAGCACCCGCTTTTTGACTGCTCAAACCTTCTTTCGAATTGGCTGGGTTGGGCCGAAGAACAGGGTCTAAATTGGGGAAATCCTGCAATCACCTATTCGACCACCTACTTGGTCAGCTTGTCCGTAGCCATGGCTGGCGGAGGGCTGTGTCTGGCACATGACACCATTGCCCGCGACCTGATTGAACAGGGTCGTTTGGTTGCTCCGTTTGCTCATCGCGCGCCTATGCCCGAAGCCTATTACTTGCTGCTGTCGCCGAGCGCCGAAGAAAGCCCCGGCGCCATAGCGTTTGCCAATTGGGTTCGCCGCGAGCTGGAGCATGATACACAGAAATAACCGAGGGTTGCTCCCGCCCATCATCGATGCCCTGCCGGGCGTCTCTTCTGGTTGGGCAGTGCAGCGCTGACGCGCTGAGTGACGGTTTGATGATACCTGTTCACAAGGGGTTGAACCTTCCTGCGCATTCGGGAAAGTTGGGCCATGGAACACACACCCTTCCCTAGTTGGCCCGATGTCGCCCTCCGTTTGATTGCCGTAGCCGCAGGTCGCGAAGCTGCAGATTCGGTCATTCGCGGCGGAATCTGGGTGAATGTGCACAGCCGCGAAAGCCTTCCTAACCATGACCTTGCCATCGCTGATGGGCGCATCGCTTACGTCGGACCCGATGCATCACACTGCATCGGCCCAGAGACTCAGGTCATCGAGGCCACCGGGCGCTATATGATCCCTGGCCTGTGTGATGCCCATATGCATATCGAATCGGGCATGCTGACACCGGCTGAATTTGCCCGCGCTGTCATTCCGCATGGAACCACCAGCATGTTCACCGACCCGCATGAGATCGCAAATGTCCTTGGCCTGGACGGCGTACGCATGATGCATGACGAGGCGATGATGCAACCGGTGAACATCTTTACCCAGATGCCGTCCTGTGCCCCCTCCGCACCGGGGTTGGAAACCACAGGGTACGAAATTACCGCCGAAGACGTGGCCGAAGCGATGAGCTGGCCCGGCATCATCGGCTTGGGCGAGATGATGAACTTTCCCGGTGTCATCAATGGCGATCCAAAGATGCTGGCGGAAATCGCCGCAACGCAACGCGCCGGGAAAACCGTAGGAGGACACTACGCTTCGCCTGATTTAGGGCCTGATTTCGCCGCCTATGTTGCCGGGGGTCCGGCGGATGATCACGAAGGTACCTGCGAGGCAGACGCGATCGCACGTGTTCGGCAGGGGATGCGGTCGATGATGCGGCTGGGCTCGGCCTGGTATGACGTGGAAAGCCAGATCACTGCGGTCACGAAAAAAGGGTTGGACCCGCGCAACTTTATCCTGTGCACCGACGATTGCCACTCAGGCACGCTGGTTAATGACGGCCATATGAATCGCGTGGTTCGGCACGCCATCGCTTGCGGATGTGATCCGCTGATTGCCCTGCAAATGGCAACGATCAACACGGCGACCCACTTCGGGCTGGAGCGTGAGATCGGCTCGATCACACCGGGGCGGCGCGCGGATGTCATCCTCAGCTCGGACCTGAAAGAACTACCCATCGAGACCGTGATTGCGCGCGGTCAGATCGTAGCCGACAGCGGCAAAATTACCGTGGATTGCCCGCACCTCAACTGGCCTGATACCGCCCGGAACACCGTGCATCTGGGGCATACGCTGACCGCTGCCGATTTCGAAATCCAAGCGCCCGCAGGGGCAAACCGCGTGCAGGCCAACGTGATCGGTGTGGTGGAAAACCAAGCTCCGACCAATGCGTTGAAGTCTGAATTGCCGATCATCGAAGGATTGGTCGAGGGCGACGACGATGTCTGCCAGATCGCGCTGGTTGAACGGCACCAGGCGACGGGCGGCGTGACGAACGCTTTCGTTTCCGGATTCGGATATCAGGGCAAAATGGCCATGGCCTCGACCGTGGCACATGACAGTCATCACATGATCGTAGTCGGCACGGATCGCGAACAGATGGCACTGGCCGCAAATCGGCTGGCCGAGGTGGGTGGTGGCATAACCATCTTCCGCGATAGCGAAGAACTGGCGCTGGTCGAATTGCCCATTGCGGGCCTGATGTCTGACAGCGCTGCATCACAGGTTGCTGCCAAGGCCGACGACATGGTTGCCGCGATGGTGGCCTGCGGCTGCACCCTCAACAACGCATATATGCAGCACTCATTGCTGGCGCTGGTCGTGATTCCGGAATTGCGGATATCGGATCTGGGCCTGGTGGATGTGCGCACCTTTGAAAAGATTGATCTTCTGGAACCACTTGCATGACAATAATAAAAACACCCGACGCACCTAAACCGGAACAATTCACCGACCCCAAAGCAGCGGTCGCTCGGTTGGAAGCGCTGTATGAACAAGCAACCCGCTTTCTGTGCGACAGTTTCTCGGCAGCCATTGAGCATGGCGCACCAACGGCCCGGTTCAGAGCCTATTACCCGGAAATTCGCATCAGAACGTCGTCCTATGCGCATGTCGACAGCCGCCTGAGTTTTGGCCACGTCTCAGAACCCGGCATTCATGCCACGACCGTTACGCGACCAGATTTGTTTCGGTCTTATTTGACCCAGCAGATCGCGTTGCTGATCAAGAACCACGACCAGCCGGTTACGATTGGGCCGTCCGACACACCAATCCCGGTGCATTTCGCGGTTGCCAACAATCCCGATCTGCACGTCCCGCAACAAGGCGCGGCCGGGTTCACGTTGCGCGATGTCTTTGACGTTCCCGACCTGACCACGACCAACGATGATATCGTCAACGGGGTTTACGACAACGAGGATGAAGCCGGTCCGCTGGCCTTGTTTACTGCCCAACGCGTCGACTATTCGCTGGCCCGACTTGCGCATTATACCGCGACGGATCCCAGCCATTTCCAGAACCATGTCCTGTTCACGAACTACCAGTTCTACGTCTCTGAGTTCGAGAATTACGCGCGCGCGCAATTGGCCGACCCGGACAGCGGTTACACCAGCTTCGTCTCGACCGGGAATGTCGAGATCAAGGGCTCCGAGGAAGAGTTGGTCCAACCACTGAAGCTGCCGCAAATGCCAACCTATCACCTGAAACGCGAGGACGGGTCCGGAATCACGCTGGTCAATATCGGCGTTGGGCCTTCGAACGCTAAAACGGCCACTGACCATATCGCCGTTCTGCGGCCCCACGCCTGGCTGATGGTCGGCCACTGTGCCGGGCTGCGCAACACGCAGGCGCTGGGGGATTTCGTTCTGGCCCACGCCTACCTGCGTGAAGACAAGGTGCTGGACGATGACCTGCCGGTCTGGGTTCCGATCCCGCCGCTGGCCGAGGTTCAGGTCGCGTTGGAAAGCGCCGTGGCCGAGGTCACCGAGTTGGAAGGATACGAGCTTAAGCGGATCATGCGCACAGGCACCGTCGCCTCGGTCGACAACCGCAACTGGGAACTGCGCGACCAATCCGGCCCTGTGCAAAGGCTCAGCCAATCCCGCGCCATTGCACTGGATATGGAAAGCGCAACCATCGCCGCAAATGGCTATCGGTTCCGGGTTCCCTACGGCACATTGTTGTGTGTTTCTGACAAACCGCTGCACGGCGAATTAAAGCTTCCGGGCATGGCATCTGCCTTTTATACCACCCAGGTCAGTCGCCATCTTGCAATCGGAATTCGGGCGATGGAACACCTGCGCGGCATGCCGTTAGAGCGTCTGCACAGCCGGAAATTGCGTTCATTCGACGAAACAGCCTTTCTCTGACGCAAAAAAGCAACGATTTCCCCATATTTTTAGGGTTTTCAACGCTACTATTCGTTGTGTTCGACCACAATATCCCGTTACAGTTACGCGGTGAGGCCCTATGTATCGGGCACGTTAAGGAGACCAAGAAATGGCAAAGCCTATGACAAAGACTCAGCTGGTGGCTGCTCTCGCTGAGGAAATGGGAACCGACAAGAAAGCTGCAAACGCAGCGTTGGAGGCCATGACCGGCCTGATCACCCGCGAAGTTTCAGCCGGCGGCGCAGTGACCCTGCCTGGCGTTGGCAAAATCTACTGCCGCGAGCGCCCCGAGCGCATGGTGCGCAACCCCGCCACCGGAGAGCAGTTCAAGAAAGAAGCCGACAAGGTGGTCAAAATGACCATTGCGAAAGCTCTGAAGGACAGCGTGAACGGCTGATCTCAGCTTTCACTGCAAACGATAGAGGGTCGCCTTCGGGGGGCCCTTTTTTCACTTCTTGGATTCTTTGTTTTGCGTATTTCCGCTTTGAGCCCTTCTACGACATAGGTTTACCGGGGCAAGTGAATCGCTGTGCTTGAATCTTTAGCATGGGTTTTCTACTTTGAGCGGATGCGGAATGTAATCCTCCGGACCATCTCGATAGTCGTCGGCATACTCGCTGTGGTAGCCGCCACGTCCCGATCAACCGCTGAAATCTACGACGCGTCTACATTCGAGCCATCGCCGTTCATTTGCCCTTCGGATCACTCGACCAATCTAACTGTTTTTCTTGAATTGCAGCCTGGCGCAGAGAGAGTTCGTCTTAGCATTCCACGCGGTTATTTCGATCCTCGACTCAAGTTACGGGACAACACGACGCGGGAAGGCCAGGTTCTGCGGATTCACGGCGAGAGCTTCACGCTCTGGCCACCTGAGCTTTTGCCAAAACGTCAGGAGGGGCCCTATGTCGGCATGTTGTTGACCGACTATAGGCCGATGGACACTATCGCTGAGCATTTCGCTACTCAAGTTCGAGGCTACACCGTCGCTGATGTACCCGATTTTTATGCGGTCGAATCTATACTTGGACTGGAAACGTTAGTGTCTGATGCACCACCCTTCCGAGATCCAGAAACCAGCGCCTACAGCGATACTGAGCTGTATATTTCTCGCAACTCCAGCGGTCAAATCACCGACGTGATAACCTGCAAAAAGCCCGGTTCAGTCCCGTATCCGGGCTGTCGGCATTACATCGAGTCGCCGCTGGTCGACTTCGACATCGACTATTCCCTGAAGCTTCTACCCCATTGGCAGCACATGTCTCGCAATGCGCGAGCGTTTGTGTCCTGCATAACCTCAAATTCCTCGTAGAAGCCTTCCTTTAAAGGTCCGTTTTTCCGCATAGCCGATAACTGCGATGAGTAGCACAAAAAAAGGGCGCCAAATGCAGCGCCCTTTTAAAGTTCTGCTACTAATTGATCAGTGAACCGTCTCAACCTTGTGGAAGTCCAGATCACGACCTTCTGGCATTGAATCGATGCTCAGCACCTCTTTGCGCTTGGTGATCAGAATATAGACCACGCAGGCCAAGTACAGACCGACGACCACGGCTCCGATCCACTGGATCTGCAGCCACTGGCTCTGGAACAGCAGGGTGAGGACAAACAACAAAGCGACGTTGCCTGCGACGTAGATCGCCTTGCCGAACCGCTCGACAGTCAGGTTCAGGTTGTCGGTATAGAGGCGGATCAGGGAGTCCAGCGAGTTGATCACAAAGGTCACGCCCACAATCACCATCGCGATGTTGGTGATGCCCGCAGTGCTGATGCCGTTCAGGTGATAGTAATAGAGAACGGTGAACCAGATCGCCAACGGGATCGACGGGAAGATCAGCAGCGCGGCCAGCAATTGCCAGGTTTTCAGCCCACCAACAAAGCGCGAGGTGAACTGGCCAATCATGATCGACCACGCAAACCACCAGAACAGGTAGAAGGCGTGATAATCAGTCAGCGGCAACACGAACTTGTGCAGATTGGCGAAATAGGCACCGATATTGCTGCCGGTTTCAACAACTCCGGTCATGCCCATGCCCGCGGCAATCCACATTCCAAGGATCAGCGTCAGGAACAGGATAGTCGAACCTACAGACAGGATACGGACGTATTTCAGGTCGGTTGACGAATAAGCCGCCGCCAGAATGACCACAAATACGATGACATAGAAAGTGGTGACCACGGATTCGCCGTCTCCGACCTCGGGCAGATAGCCGGGCAGGTAGATCAGGAACAGGCTGGCGGTGAAGGCGCAGGTGCCAATGATGACTACGTTGTTGATCAGCTTGACCAGCGGGATCTCAAAGAACTTCACGCGGGGTTCGATGACGCAGAAATAGAACGCTGTCAGGAAGTAGAAGGCCCAGATCAGGAAACCCCAGAAGCCGAACTCGATGGCCAGCGGGTTCGCAAAGGCATAGGCCGGTTCCTCGGCATAGCCGCCAAACTCGGTCAGCGGGAACATGATCAGGCCGACATCCAGACCGGACGTGAACAGGATCGCAATGAAGGTGAACAGATGCACAGGCGTGACGCCCACACAACGCAGGTTCCACCATTTCACGACGAAGAAAGCGACCAGGCCCAATGCCAGCAGGACGCCGAAAGACAGAATATACTCCAAAAGCACCAACATTCCTCCCTTGGTTAGTCAAAGTGCGGATCGTATAGCTTTAATTGACTGGTCAATCAACAAAACTGCCAATGCTGAATGCAACAGGCGAAACCTGTGTTTATTTTGACGCGCGGCGCTTGCGCGTTTCAGGAATTTCGGAAACAGTCGCGGCATTTGGGAAAGGGTCACCATGGATTTGCGCGCCATAGCCATGGGGCTGGCATTTGCCTTCATCTGGTCGTCAGCCTTTACCTCGGCGCGGATCATCGTCGCCGATGCCTCGCCCCTGTTCTCACTGGCGCTGCGATTTCTGATTTCGGGGTTGCTGGGGGTCGCGATTGCGCGGGCCATGGGCCAAAGCTGGCGCCTGACTCGCGCGCAGTGGTACGCAACCATCCTGTTCGGAATATGCCAAAATGCCCTGTATTTGGGTCTGAATTTCTACGCAATGCAAACCGTACAGGCATCTGTTGCGGCGATTATTGCATCAACAATGCCCCTGATCGTCGCGCTGGCCAGCTGGACCCTTTTCCACGAAAAACTTCGACCGCTGGGCGTGTTCGGGTTGTTGGCCGGTTTCGCGGGCGTCGCGTTGATCATGAGCAGCCGGATAAGCGCGGGCGCAGACCTGTTTGGCGTCATGTTGTGCGGGCTTGGGGCACTGGCGCTCAGCTTTGCGACCTTGGCTGTGCGCGGGGCAACGTCCGGCGGCAATTTCATGATGGTGGTCGGGCTGCAGATGCTTGTGGGCGCGGCAATTCTGTTCCTCGCGGCCCCCGTATTCGAGACAATTTACATCCATCCCAACGGTCCCTGGTTGCTGGCGTTTGCCTACACAACGCTGTTCCCCGGCCTGCTGGCGACGCTAATTTGGTTCATGCTGTTGAACCGTATCGGCGCAATCCGGGCCGCGACTTTTCACTTTCTGAACCCGGTGTTTGGTGTGGCCGTCGCCGCAGTTTTCCTGGGCGAAAAACTTGGGCCCATGGATGCAGTAGGTGTCGGTATCACGACGCTGGGTATTCTGGCGGTGCAGTTGTCCCGGCAAACCGATCAGCGGAGCAAGGCCTCAACCTGACGCAACAATTTCGGTGAATCCGGTTTCACGTTCGACCCATAGGTCGCAATCACTTCACCTGCTGGATCAATCAGGATCTTGTTGAAATTCCACTTGGGTACGAATCCCGTCTGCTGAGCAACCGCACGGTAGAACGGATGGGCCGCGGCGCCTTTAACCGACGTGATGTCGGTCATGGGCAAGGTCAAGCCATAGTTCATCTCGCAGAACTGTTTGACCTCTGCCGCCGTGCCCAATTCCTGATTGAACGAATCCGAAGGGACGGCCAAAACCACGAGACCTCGATCAGCATAGGTGTCATGAATCTTTTGCAAGCCAGCATATTGCCCTGTGAATCCGCAATGGGATGCCGTGTTCACAACCAATACCGGCTTGCCACGCCAATCCTCAAGGGACAAAGTGCCACCGTCGATCGAGACAAATTCACCGGTCAAAGGTGCTGCTTGAACCACGCGGGCCAACAGCAATAGGGCGAATAACAGATGCAGTCTGAACATGGCGTCACCTCCTTTATTATGAATTACGCACGCGTCTGGCATTCGGATCACCTGCACGAGAACGCGAACCGGCTGAAATATGATTTTGATTTCCGCGCCACTGTGCCCAAATAGAAACCCAGATCGCATCAACACCGGAGAAGCCATGACCCGCTACACCAAAGACCCCGAGGCCATTGCCGCTCTCTCACCCGAAGAATACCACGTCACCCAACGAAGCGGTACAGAACGCCCCGGCACCGGAAAATTGCTGAATAACAAGGAACCGGGTATCTACGTCGATATCGTCTCGGGCGAACCGCTGTTTGCCTCGGCCCACAAATACGAATCCGGGTGCGGTTGGCCCAGCTTTACCAAACCCATCGTGCACGAGCATGTCGAAGAAATCGAAGATCGCACGCTTGGCATGATCCGGACCGAGGTCCGCTCGAAACATGGGGACAGTCACCTGGGCCATGTGTTTCCCGACGGCCCGCGCGAACACGGCGGGCTGCGTTACTGCATCAACTCTGCCTCATTGCGGTTCATTCATCGCGATGAGATGGAGGCCGAAGGGTATGGCGAATACCTGACCCATGTGGAGGACATCCAATGACCACTGAACGCGCTGTTCTTGCCGGAGGTTGCTTTTGGGGCATGCAGGACCTGATCCGCAAGCTACCCGGTGTGTCTGGCACCCGCGTCGGCTATACCGGCGGCGACGTGCCCAACGCCACCTACCGTAACCACGGCACTCATGCCGAAGGGATCGAAATCATTTTCGACCCCTCGCGGATCACATATCGCGACCTGCTCGAGTTCTTCTTTCAGATCCACGACCCGACAACAGTGAATCGTCAGGGCAATGACCGCGGGATGAGCTATCGCTCGGCCATTTACTATGTGAATGCCACGCAAAAACAGATGGCGGAAGACACGATTGCCGATGTGAATGCCAGCGGCATTTGGCCGGGCAAAGTCGTCACCGAGGTCGAACCCTTAGGCGATTTCTGGGAAGCCGAACCTGAACATCAGGATTACCTTGAACGTATCCCCAACGGCTATACCTGCCACTTCCCACGCCCCGATTGGGTTCTGCCCAAACGCGACGCAGCTGAGTAACCGGTTGGCCCCCTTCCTATCGGGGGCCTAACCAGACGCCATCCTTGGGCGCCCGCTGGCTTCGACCGTGATCATCGCTTCGACAAACACGTCCTGCGCTTCGATGCGCGCAGTGCGGATGTCGCGATCGACAACCACCCGGATATCTGCTGCTCCGGCCTGTCGCACTGCGCCCTCGGCCTGATCCCTCAGAACCGTTTCCAGCAACGCCAAGGCCTTGTCGGATTCCGTGAAATCCTGCGGCCCTTCTTCCAGATGAACCCGGTAGCGCCCTTCGGACGGAGACGTCACCGTTCCCGATCTGCGCAGTGTAAGCCGGCCAACAACCGCCCCGATCGCGTTGGCCACGCCTGCGTGTTCCGGCAGGATCATCGCGCAATGCAAACGATCCCCGACAGCCGGGTAGTAACTTGGAGCCGAAGCGCCAAGACCTACCACATCCACGTTCAGCGATGCGTCCAGCGCCAGCAAACCGCGATGCCGCGCCAGCCCTTTCTGCATCAGGACATGCCGAGCCAGGTCAAAAGGTGGTAGATCAAATCCTTCGGATTTTTCCGCAAAAGCGGTCTCTAACAAGGTCAAAGATGTCTGTTCGGTCAGTTGATCCACGATCATCTGCGCCAACTGTTCCGGGGTGGCGGCCAACCTGTCGCCAGTCCCCACCCGCTTGCGCGCAACCAGCTCCAACGCCTTGTGGGCTGCGTCCGCATCCCAGGCATCCAATCGGCCCAAAACATGGCTGGCATCCGATGGCGTCACACCCGAAACCTGAACGACACCGCGATCCACCAGACGCGACAAAGCTCCGTTCTCCATACGGGTGCGCAGCAGGTCACTTAGGGGCATGACGTTCTCGCCCAGCCTCTCCAACAGCGACTCTTCGCGCGCACCCAACCCGTCGGCGTTGATGCCGGGAACACGGCGGGCGAACCGTGTGTCATGCTCACCCACAGTCGTCGCCCTTAGTTGGGTATCCAGAACGGCGTGAACGACCTCAGGTGCCTCGGCGGCAATCAGGGAAACCGGCAGCACCCGTCGCGGCCCCAAAAACACACCGCCACTCAGCCCTTCGGTGACCACATGCACCTGGCTGTCTCCACCCAATCCGTGGGTGCGCATGGCAACCGCCTCAACCATCGTGCGAAACCCGCCGACCTGCGCGCCCGCTGGGTCAATCGCGGGTTTGCCATCCCGAATCAGCGCAACATCCGTCGTGGTGCCGCCAATGTCGGACACCAGCGCGTTTTGAACCCCAGTCAGCCAGCTTGCACCGACGATCGAGGCCGCAGGACCACTAAGGATGGTTTCAATCGGCCGCTCCCGCGCCTGTTCTGCGCTCATCAGCGCGCCGTCACCACGCACAACCATCATCGGGGCCGTGATCCCCAGATCAATCAACCGATCCTGCGCCCGCCCGATCAGACGGTCGATCATGCCGATCAAACGCGCGTTCAAAACCGCCGTGACCGCGCGCTTCGGACCGTTCAGTTTGGCCGACAACTGATGAGAGCACGTTACCGGAGCCCCGGTTTTCTCGGCAATGACACGCGCGGCATGCAATTCATGCGCCGGGTTCCGCGTTGCGAACTGCGCGGCAACCGCAAACCCAGAAACATCTTTGTGCGACGCTAAAAATGCTTCCAACGCATCGACATCCAATGGAGCAGCCTCACCCCCGGCGTGGCTATGCCCACCGCCAATCACCAGCGCTGGATCACCCTTCAGCGCATCCCGCAGCCCATGTTTCTCAAGGTCTGCTTCCTTAAACCCGATGTAAATCAGCGCGACTCGACCACCTTGCCCTTCGACCAAGGCGTTCGTCGCCAATGTTGTCGACAAGGACGCCATCGAGATCTGGTCCGGCGAAACCTGCGCCTGATCCAACACGGCCGAGATCGCCCTGCCGACGCCAATTGCAAGATCGGCGCGTGTGGTCAGGGATTTGGCCGAGGCGATCACCTCTTTCTCGTCCCGGATCAGCACCGCATCCGTATAGGTTCCACCCGTATCCACCCCCAAAGCCAACGCCATCGGGATCTCCTTCCTGTTCGCTGTTCACGGGTGTAGCGGTTTGGACCGACACGTCCAGCCTGTTTGCGTCACTTACGACAATCGTTTCACCGCCCAGCGCGCGGCATCCGCCACAGTCGGATCGGGGTCATCGACCAGCGACTGGGCCACAGTCATCAGATCAGTCTGGTGCGAGTTTCCAATTGCATACAAAACATTGCGCACAAACCGATCCCGCCCGATCCGCTTGATCGGCGAGCCCGAGAACTTGGCCCGAAACGCCGCATCATCCAACACAGCAAGCTCGGACAGCGGTGGTGCTTTCAGATCATCACGCGCGGCGTATCGCACATCGCTCGCGGCAACCGCAAATTTGTTCCACGGACACGCGGCCAAACAATCGTCGCATCCATAAATCCGGTTTCCCAGCTTTTGGCGCAGCTCTTCGTCGACCGGCCCTTTATGTTCGATCGTCAGATATGAAATGCATCGCCGCGCATCCAACTGATACGGGGCGGGAAACGCCTCCGTCGGACAGGCGCTCAAACAAGCTCGACAATTACCGCAATGGTCAGTTTCAGACATGTCTGCAGGCAGGTCCAACGTCGTAAAAACAGAGCCTATAAAGGCCCAATTTCCCCAGTCGCGGCTTACGAGATTGGTGTGTTTTCCCTGCCAGCCCAGCCCTGCCGCATGGCCCAAAGCCTTCTCCGGCACAGGCGCGGTATCAACAAAGACTTTTACCTCTCCACCAGCTTCCGCAATCAGCCAGCGCGCCAACCGCTTCAGCCGCTTCTTGACCAGATCGTGGTAATCCTTGCTCTGCGCATAAACAGAAATCGCCGCCTTGTCCGGATGCTGCAGCACTTCGGTCGGATCATGGTCAGGCGAATAGCTCTCGGCCAGCATGATGACCGACCGCGCCTCGGGCCACAATGCGGCCGGATCGCCGCGCCAATGGGTCCGCTCGGCCATCCACCCCATCTGCCCGTGATACCCGGCATCCAAAAATGCCTGCAAGCGCGACGGCACTTCAGGCACGTCCCAAGGTCGGCAAACACGGCAAGAAACAAATCCCTCGCTCAACGCCTGCGCCACCAGCTTTTCTTTTAGACCTGATCCACTCTTCATCTGGCTGCAAATTTCCTCGGGGGTGAATTGGCACACCGGGCCAAGAGGGGGCAGACAGCCCCCTGAACCCTCACCCTATCAGAAATCCAGATCGGCGTAATGCGGCGGTGGCCGGAACCCTGGCACCTGATCCGCCAAAATCGATCGGAACGCGGGTCGCGACTTGATCTTGGCGTACCAGTCTTTGACCGCCTGAGAACGGTTCCAATCTACATCCGAAATATAATCCAGTGATGACAGATGCGCGGCAGCGGCAAAATCGGCCAGTGTCATCTGATCACCTGCCAGCCAGCGACGGTGATCCAGCAGCCATGCCATATAATCCAGATGATACTTGATCGCCTTCGCGCCTGCCTTGACGTTTTTGCTGTCGGGATAACCCTCGCCCGTCACCTTCTTGTTCACCCGCTCATATAGCAGTCGAGATGTGACCTCGTGATGGAACTTGTCATCGAACCAGCCAACCAAACGCCGCACCTCGTACCGCGCTTCGGGTTTTTTGGGCATCAGCGGAGGTTCAGGGCGGGTTTCTTCGATATACTCACAAATGGCGGCGCTTTCCGCCATGACCTGCCCATCAAGACGCAATACCGGGACTTTTCCGGCAGGGTTGCGGCGCAGGAAATCCGGGTCTTGTTCCCAGTATCGTTCCTCGACCAGCTCAACCTCGATTTTCTTTTCCGCAAGCGACAGGCGCACCTTGCGGCAATACGGGGACAGGGGAACATGAAACAGACGCGCCATAATCTTCCAATCGAACCAGTGAATACCCCCCAGCTTTAGCCTTGAGGGGCATAGGGTTTCAATCCTCGAAACAATCCGCGCGACCATCTGCGCGGATGGTGGCCGCCCCATCCCGGATGGATGCCGCACGTCTGCGAGTTCGAACCGACGGATCTGTGACGGATCTGTTGCGCGGGGACGGCAGGATCGCCGCCAGCCGTGCCGCCTGTACTGGGGACATCTTGGCCGCACTTGTTCCGTAATATCGCTGTGCCGCGGCCTCGACCCCGAATACCCCCTGTCCGGTCTCGGCAACGTTCAGATAGACCTCCAGAATCCGCTGTTTGCTCCAGAAGATTTCGACGACGGGCGTAATCGACGTTTCAAGCGCCTTGCGCACCCAACTGCGCCCCTGCCACAGGAACACGTTCTTCACGACCTGCTGGGTAATGGTCGAGGCCCCCCGGCTGCCGCCATCTTCCAGCGCATCGCGGATTGCTTCAACGTCAAAGCCCCAATGCAGGCAGAAATTCGCGTCCTCGGCGGCGACCGCAGATCTGCCCATAACCGGGGCAATTTCCTCTATCGGCACCCAATCACGCTCAACCTTTCCCAATCGTCGCCATTCTGACCAGATCGTATGAGTCACCGGCGGATTGACCACCGAGTACAGCAGGACCAACCCAACGATGAAGGCCACGACACCCAAAGCGGCGCGTGTGACCCAACGACGAATCCGCGGGATCAGTGGCCTTTTTGACTTTGACGCCTTGCTTTTCTTTTTGCTCGACTTGCGCGCTGCTGTTCTTGCCATTTTGTTGCTATACGACGCTGTGGCCGGGTTTGGAACGGTTTATCTTGCCTGATCTGAGCGTTGCGCGGGTATGCAATCTTAAGCAAGGCCGGTCCGTAAATTGAAAACCCCGCGTGTCCTTGGTGACACGCGGGGTTCTGATTTAGTCTCACTATTTCCGCTTACTCGGCGGGAACAGCAGTTGCCTCGGTTGTCAGAGGATGGCTGAGCTTGTTCAGCATCTCTTTCGGGCAAACCTGAAGGAAGTTGGTCTTTTCGACCTCCCAATGCTGCAGAATGTCGGCGGCCTTGCGGCTGTTGGTTTCAGCCTGATGTGTTTCGATCAGCGATTTCAACTGATCTTCCCAATGGTCGACGGTCACCGGACAGGTCACCAGCGTTTCCATGTTCATCAGCTGCTCGGCCTTTCCTTCGGGGTCGTACAGATAAGCCATACCGCCCGTCATGCCTGCGCCAAAGTTGGCACCGATGCCACCCAGGATCACCGCGATACCACCGGTCATGTATTCACAGCCGTTCGAGCCACAGCCCTCGATCACCACAGTGGCGCCCGAGTTCCGAACCGCGAACCGCTCACCCGCGCGGCCAGCCGCAAACAGGTGTCCATCGGTTGCGCCGTAAAGAACGGTGTTGCCGATAATGGTGTTCTCGTCCGCTTTCAGGGGGCTGACCTGCGGCGGACGCACGACGATTGTGCCCCCGGACAGGCCTTTACCGACATAGTCGTTGGCATCACCCGACACCTCGAGCTTTAGACCCGGGGCCGCGAAGGCCCCCAGCGACTGACCGGCCGAGCCTTGCAGTTTCACGTGCAAATGGTCCGGCTGGAACGTGTTCCGCATCCCGAAATTCTGCACGATATGGCTGGACACTCGCGTGCCCACGGTCCGATGCGTGTTCTGAACCGCATAAGACAGCTGCATTTTCTCGCCGTCTTTCAGGAAACGGGCGGCATCGCGCACGATTTCAGCATCCAGCGTATCAGGCACCGCGTTCCGGTCTCTGTCGCGGTTGTAGACGATGTTATGGGCACCATCGACGGTGATCAGCAGCGGATTGAGGTCCAGATCATCCAGATGTGCCGAACCACGGCTGACCTGCGCCAGCAGATCTGCCCGTCCGATGATGTCGTCAATCGACCGCGCACCGAGGCTGGCCAGCAGCTCGCGCACTTCCTGTGCGTAGAAGGTGATCAGGTTGACGACCTTATCGGCATTACCGGTGAACTTTGCCCGCAGGGATTCGTCCTGCGTACACACACCGACCGGGCAGGTGTTCGACTGGCACTGACGCACCATGATACAGCCCATCGCGATCAGAGCAGCGGTGCCGATACCGTATTCCTCGGCTCCCATCATCGCGGCCATGACGATGTCACGACCGGTGCGCAAGCCACCATCGGTCCGCAGGGTCACGCGATCGCGCAGGTTGTTCATCGCCAGAACCTGATGCGCCTCGGTCAGGCCCATCTCCCACGGGAGACCGGCGTATTTGATGCTGGTCGCCGGAGATGCCCCGGTGCCGCCATTGTGCCCCGAGATCAGGATCACGTCCGCTTTGGCCTTGGCCACACCGGCGGCAATCGTGCCAACGCCCGAGGACGCCACCAGTTTTACCGTCACTTTGCAGCGCGGGTTGATCTGTTTCAGGTCATAGATCAGCTGCGCCAGATCCTCGATCGAGTAGATATCGTGGTGCGGTGGTGGCGAGATCAGGGTCACGCCCTTGGTCGAATGACGAAGACGCGCAATCAGGTCGGTGACCTTCATGCCCGGCAGCTGACCGCCTTCACCGGGTTTTGCACCCTGGGCGACCTTGATCTCAAGCTCTTCACACTGGTTTAGGTATTCGGCAGTCACACCGAACCGGCCCGAGGCCACCTGTTTGATCTTGGCCGACGGGTTGTCGCCATTGGGCTCCGGCACGAAATGCGCCGGGTCTTCGCCACCCTCGCCGGAGTCGGATTTCGCACCGATCCGGTTCATCGCAACGTTCAGCGTCTTATGCGCCTCGGGCGACAGCGCACCCAGCGACATGCCTGGCGTGACAAAGCGTTTACGGATCGAAGTGATCGATTCCACTTCTTCAATCGGGATTGGTTTGCCCAGCGGTTTGAAATCCATCAGGTCACGCAGATGGATCGGCGGGTTCGACTGCATTTTGGCCGAGTACTGCTTCCACAGCTCATAGGACGCCCGGTTACAGGCCATCTGCATCATATGCATCGAGGTCGCTTCCCACGCGTGGGTCTCACCCGATTTCCGCGCCTTGTAGAACCCACCGATGGGCAGCACGTCCAGACCATTGACCCATGCCTTGGCGTGGATTTCCTCGGCCTTGGTCTGAATACCGGTAACCCCGATGCCGGAAATCCGGCTGGTCATTCCAGGGAAGTATTCGGCCACCATCGCTCGGCTCAGGCCAACGGCCTCAAAGTTCAGGCCGCCGCGATAGGACGAGATTACCGAGATTCCCATCTTGGCCATGATCTTCAACAGGCCCTGATCGATCGCTTCGCGGAAGCGGGCGACATTTTCGGTCAGGCTCCCGTCCAAAAGGCCGCGATCAATACGGTCGGCCAGCGAATCCTCGGCCAGATAGGCGTTCACCACTGTCGCACCACAACCGATCAGAACGGCAAAGTAATGCGGGTCGACACATTCCGCCGAGCGTACGTTCAACGAACAGAACGTCCGCAGGCCCTGACGGGTCAGGTGCGAGTGCACCGCACTTGTGGCAAGGATCATGGGCATCGCCACACGACCTTCGCCCGAGTTCATGTCGGACAGAACCAGATGCCCAGCGCCAGATCGGACGGCCTCTTCTGCTTCGGCTCTAACACGGGCTAATGCGTCGCTTAGTGCGCCTTGGCCGGGCTCAAAGCTACAATCGATCTCGGCCAGCGGTGCATCAAAGCTTTCAACCAGCTTGTCCCATTGCGCGTTGCCGACAAAGGGGCTTTCCAGAACCACAATCTCGGTCTGACTACTGTCTTCATCCAGCACGTTCTTGAGGTTCGCAAACCGCGTTTTCAACGACATCACGCGGTATTCACGCAAAGAGTCGATCGGCGGGTTGGTCACCTGGCTAAAATTCTGCCTGAAGAAATGGCTGAGCGGGCGGTATTGCTTGGACAGAACCGCCGAGGGCGTATCGTCACCCATCGAGGCCAGCGCCTCTTTTCCATCTTCCGCCATCGGGGCGAGGATCTGCTCCAGCTCTTCAACCGAATAACCAGCCGCGATCTGACGCTTGCGCAGTTCCTCTCCCGAGAAAATCGGGGTTTCGGTCACACCTGCCAGAGTGGCATCCAGATCGTGAATCTTGCCGACCCATTCGCCAAATGGCAGCGCACGGGCCAGTTTGTTCTTGATCTGCGTGTCGCGGAACAACTTGCCCTTCTTCATGTCGACGGCCAGCATTTGACCCGGGCCAAGGGCGCCTTTTTCGGTCACGGTGGCCTCGTCAATCGGCACCATCCCGGCCTCGGACCCTGCAATGACCAGACCATCGCCAGTTACGACGTAACGCATCGGGCGCAGCCCGTTCCGGTCCAGACCCGCACAGACCCAACGACCATCCGTCATCGCCAGTGCGGCAGGGCCGTCCCACGGCTCCATCACCGAGTTGCAGTAGGAATACATGTCGCGCCACGCCTGCGGTAGCTCGACCGCCTGTTTGGACCAGCTTTCCGGCACCAGCATGGTTTTCGCCATTGGTGCCGAACGACCCGCGCGCACAAGAACTTCAAAAACAGAGTCCAGAGCCGCCGAATCCGACGAACCACCTGCGATGATCGGCTTAATGTCCTCGGCATAGTCACCAAAGGTGCCGCTGGCCATGCGGATCTCATGGCTTTTCATCCAGTTGATGTTGCCCTTCAGCGTGTTGATCTCGCCGTTATGGGCCAGCATGCGGAAGGGCTGCGCCAGCCACCACTGCGGGAATGTATTGGTCGAATACCGCTGGTGGTAGATGGCAAAGGCACTTTCAAAGCGCTCGTCCATCAAATCGGGGTAGAACACCGCGACCTGCTCGGCCAGCATCATGCCCTTATAGATGATCGACCGGCAGCTGAGCGAGGCCAGATACAGATCTGAAATCCCGGCGGCCAGTGCCGCCTTTTCGATGCGGCGACGGATCACATAAAGCTCACGCTCGAACGTGTCTTCATCCACACCTTTTGAGTTCGAGATCAGGATCTGCTCGATCTCAGGGCGGGTGGCGTTGGCTTTTTCACCCAAGCAGGTCACATCGACCGGCACATGACGCCAACCATAAATGTAATAGCCCATGCGCAGGACTTCGGTTTCCACGATGGTCCGGCACTGCTCCTGCGCACCGAAATCGGTGCGCGGCAAAAAGACCTGACCAACCGCAATCAGTTGATCCAGTCGCGGCTCATGCCCGGTGCGGCGGATCTGGTCATAAAAAAACGGAACCGGGATCTGCACGTGGATACCCGCGCCATCACCCGTTTTGCCGTCTGCGTCCACCGCGCCGCGGTGCCAGATTGCCTTGAGCGCGTCGATCCCGGCATCCACCACCTTACGCGACGCTTTGCCGTCAATCGAAACCACAAGACCTACGCCGCATGAAGAATGCTCTTCATCCTCGGAATAGAGACCATTTTCGGCCATCCATTTGCGCTTGGCTTCTTCCGCCCGCACCCAATCGGCATCATATTTGGTCATTGGCTGTCTCCTTCTTCCGGCAGGGCATACATGGCTTCGACCTCGGCTTTGGTCATCTGCCGGCGCTCTCCTGCGAACGCGTAGCCCTCGGGCTTTTTATCTATGTAAAGTTCAAGTTTCAGCGGGTTGCCGGTGTCGTCGAAAAGACCGGCAGCCATTTGGGTTTGTCCGTGCATCTCGCCCGGCAAAGTGATCCGGTACCACAACGCCGAACCACAGTCCGAGCAAAACGCCCGCTCGGCCCATTCCGACGAGGTGTAGGTCTTGACCGGTCCCAAGGCGGCATAGCCGGGCTCGGCCGCGAAGGTTACCAGCATCGAACTGGTCCAGCGACGGCATTGATCACAATGGCAGGCTCCCAGCGAATCCCGCGCCGGGGTTGCGGTCACCGTGACCGCGCCGCACATGCATTGACCTTGCAATTCGGGCATCAGACCCTCCTGTCGCTGGGCTAGGGTTATTCGGCTGCGATGGCAGCCTTGGCGTTGAAGCGATCAATAATCGCATCGGCGCAGTCGCGACCATCACGAATGGCCCAGACCACCAAAGAGGCACCGCGCACGATGTCACCAATGGCATAGACGCCGTCCATCTCGGTCGCGCCAGTCTCGAACGCTGCCTTGACGGTGCCCCAACGGGTGACGGGCAGGTCGGGCTGGCCGAACAGGGTGGGCAGATCCTCGGGCTCAAAGCCCAGCGCCTTAATCACCAGATCGGCATCTTCGACATAATCCGCGCCTTCGATCACCTCTGGTGCCTGACGGCCGGTCGCATCGGGCTGACCCAGACGCATCTTCTGCACCATCACGCCTGCAACGGTGTCGTCGCCGGTAAAGCCCTTGGGCGCGCTTAGCCATTCGAACACCACGCCTTCTTCCTCGGCGTTTTGGGTTTCGCGCTGCGAACCCGGCATGTTCGCCCGGTCACGGCGATAGAGGCATTTGACCGACGTGGCACCTTGCCGGATCGAGGTCCGCACACAATCCATCGCGGTATCACCGCCACCAATAACGACCACCTTCTTGCCTTCGGCATTCAAGCGGCCATTGTCGAAATCTTCGACGTCATCACCAAAACTTTTGCGATTCGAGGCAGTCAGGAAATCGATGGCTTTTTCGATTCCAGCCAGACCGCTGCCGGGCATAGACAGATCGCGCGATTTGTACACACCTGTCGCAATAATCACCGCATCATGCTTGGAGCGGATTTCTTCGAACTTGGCGGCGTCCACATCGCAGTTCAGCACAAACTCGACTCCGCCATCGGCCAGCAGGTCATTGCGGCGCTGCACGATGTCTTTTTCCAGCTTGAACCCCGGAATGCCGTACATCAGCAGACCACCTGCGCGATCATAACGATCATAGACGGTGACCTGAATGCCCGCCCGGCGCAGCATGTCCGCGGCGGCCAGGCCGCCGGGGCCGCCACCGATGATGCCAACGCTTTCGCTGCGCTCGGCACCCGGAGCGGTGGGTTTCACCCAGCCTTTGTCCCAGGCGGTGTCGGTAATGTACTTCTCAATCGTGCCAATAGTGACCGTGCCGTGGCCCGATTGCTCGATCACGCAGTTGCCTTCGCACAGACGGTCCTGCGGGCAGATTCGGCCACAGATCTCGGGGAATGTGTTGGTGGCTTGGCTGGTTTGATAGGCCTCTTCCAGACGCCCTGTCGCGGTCAGGTGCAGCCAGTCAGGGATATTGTTGTGCAGCGGGCAATGCGACTGGCAGTATGGAACACCACACTGACTGCATCGGCTGGCTTGTTCCTTGGCTTTTTCTGCTGCAAATTCGGCGTAGATTTCATCAAAATCTTCTCTGCGGTCATCGGCAGCACGCTTTTCGGGCATGACACGGTCGATCTGCACAAATTTCAGCATCGGTTGTTTGGCCACGGGTCAAACTCCATGAATTGGCTTGGTCACGTCTCTTTAAAAGATGCGAGATCGGATGAAAAGTCAGCAATTCTGACCTAATTTCGAAAACTGGAGAGAAATTTAGTGGTCGTTTGAATTTAAATGCGGTTTTTAGTTCCGATTCGGACCTATATGCATGCTTTCCTTTTCCACAGCGCACTTATACCCATTGAGCAAACAAGGACGTGACCACAACACGGCAGGGCAGATGGTTCTTTTTCAATTGATTCTCGCGGCGATTATTCAGGGTATCACTGAGTTTTTGCCGATCTCTTCATCTGGTCATTTGATACTGCTACCCAGCCTGACCGGGTTGGACGATCAAGGTCTGGCCATCGACGTGGCCGTGCATGTGGGCACTTTGGGCGCCGTGATCCTGTATTTCTGGTCCGATGTGAAACAGGCCGTCTCCGGTCTTCCCCGGGCGTTGACCGGCCGGGTCGACACACCACAGGCGCAGCTGGCCATGGGTCTGATCATCTCCACGATTCCCTCCGTGATTGCCGGGGTTATCCTGTTCAAAAGCGGCCTGATCGAGGCGTTCCGGTCAATGGCGGTCATCGGCTGGACCATGCTGGTTTTTGGCCTCGCTCTGTATTGGGCCGATCAAAAAGGACCGCAGACCAAAGAAGCAAGCGAATGGGGTCTGCGCGATGCGTTGATCATGGGGCTGTGGCAGGTTCTTGCCTTGATACCCGGAACATCCCGATCAGGCATTACCATCACCGGCGCGCGACAACTGGGCTATACTCGCGAGGATGGCGCGCGGATTGCGATGTTGATGTCGATCCCGACCATTCTGGCCTCCGGCGTATTACTGTCGGTAGACGTGATCCGCGAAGCAGATACGCAATTGGCCCGCGACGGGGCAATCGCGGCATTCTTTGCTTTTATCTCAGCTCTGATGGCCCTGATGCTGATGATGCGCCTGCTGCGCAGTGTCAGCTTTACACCTTATGTCATCTACCGCGTGATCCTGGGCGCCATCCTGGTTGTAATCGCCTATAGCTGATCAGGTCCGCAGATTGTTGGCCGAGTTCTGGATGTCGTCGTACTGACCCGAAGGGCGGAACTTCCACAGGTAATCCGGCAGCACGGATTCCAGCGTCGCTGGCTCAATCCCAAGATCCTCGAACCCTTTAGCCCCGTCGGACGCAACATTGTCGCGGCGGAGGTTCTTCAGCTGATCGCGGGTCAAGATATGGTTCGGGAACAGTTGGAAGCTGACGAACTTCAAGATGTCCAACACGCCCGTCATGATCCGGGCCAAAAAGAAGGGCATTTCGATGATCACTCGGCGTCGGTAAATTACATCAAGCATCTGCTGCATCAACGCACGGAAAGTTTTCACCTCTGGCCCGCCCAGCTCATACACACCGGCTTCAGCTTGGCCCAAGACGCCCTGAACAGCGGCCTTGGCCACATCATCCACATAGACCGGCTGGAATTTGGTTTCGGCTCCGACCAGCGGCAGGAACGGTCCCATCCGGGTCATCCCGGCAAAACGATTAAAGAACTGATCTTCGGTTCCGAAAATCACAGACGGCCGCAGAATAATTGCATCTGCGATATGGGTCATCACACCGGCCTCACCATGCGCCTTGGTTCGCGAATATTCGCTGTCGGACTCGGCGTCCGCTCCGATGGCTGAGATATGAACCATTCGAGAGATGCCCTGTTCGGCCGCCAAACGCGCGATCCGCTCGGCCCCCTCGGCCTGCACGGCGTCAAAGGCGTTCTTCCCCAGCTCGTTCAGCACGCCTACGCAATTCACCACCGCGTCTGCCCCGTGCATTGCAGCAGCGACCGAAGCATCATCACGGATGTTGCACAAAATGGGTTCGACCTGGCCGACCACCCCGTAGGGTCTGACGAATATGGCCTCATTCGGACGCCGAACAGCGACCCGGACACGCCACCCTTCATTTGCCATGCGTCGCGTAATATACCGACCGACAAATCCCGATCCGCCATAAATCGTGACCATTTTCGACATGAGAGGGCTCCTGCTTGTGGGTCCTCTTTCGATGTAGACCTCTGAGCCTTTTCAAACAAGGCGCAATAACGCCGCGCGTCGACGAAAAAACCAACCATTACAAGCTGAATTTGTAAGTGAGGAAAAAACTTTCAAAAATCTTCCCGAATCCGGTTGACCCTTCCAGCCAGTGGGCTTAAACGCCCCTCCACGACACCTGCCCAGGTGGCGGAATTGGTAGACGCGCTAGCTTCAGGTGCTAGTGTCCGTATGGACGTGGAGGTTCGAGTCCTCTCCTGGGCACCATATTTATCCAAGAAATCATTATATTACAGAGTGATAGAGGTTTAGCGCCTCAGTCAGCCCCCCAATTCGCCCCCCAAAGTGTTCGCGGTCATTCGGGCTTGTCGAGTAATCGTTGCATCATGTTCGCCAGCTTGCGGGCGGCTATCGTCTCTCTAGAGCGGGCACCGTGAAGATACATGCCGTGAGCCTCGCCTTGCGGCGCACCACCGCCAGCACCGTGAAATCTGCACACAGTCCATCCTCGCACCGCTGGGCCTCTGCATCGGTTGCCGGTCCTCTTGGATGTAGCGGTACACCTGGGGGCGGCATGGGCCTTGCTCATGGGGTTAGTGTCAAGTTTTGCCATTGCCCGCCCCCTCAGGCGCCGAAGATTTGAGATGGCTGAGTTTAGATCGCCTGTCATGAAAACCAAAAAAACAATAAAGCAGACATTCGCTGCGCTGCTCACGAACGACTGCTTTGCGGACAAACCCGCCACTCAGGTTTTGGTCGCCGACCGGTGTTGTCGGCCCATACCAGCCATTCGCTCGTTGATCGGTATGCTGCGCTGCGGCCCGTCATTTAGGACACTCGCTGCGATGGCAAAAACAGCAAGCGGGCGAATTCACACACTGCGGACGAAACTGTCGTTCATTCGGCAACAACGGCGACCGCTGCGTCGGGTTCATTCTTCCGCGTTCATCACTCGATACCTTCCCGGCGTGGTACCGGTCCAACGCTTGAACGCACGCGAGAAGCCAGACGGATCAGGAAAACCGACGTGCGGGCCAATTTTCGAGGCCGGCAAGTTAGAACTCTTTAACAGCGCTACTGCCCGATTTCGGCGGTGCGCGTCCAACTCTGTGAGAAACGTGGTTTTGTGCATTGCGAAGCGGCGTTTGAGTGCGTTGGGTGTGCTTGACGCGATCTTCGCGAACTTCGCCAGTGTCAGCGATGGGTCATTAAGATGCAGCTCGATCACCAAGCTCACGGAAGTCCTAAAATCCGTTTGCCTGATATGCCCTTCAATTGGCTCTTGATTGGTTTGGCCTTGGTTCGCCATCAACAACCACCTTGCCGGAAATTTGAAACTTACCCCTTTTGAGCTAACTTGCTTCACACGGGCGATAGAGCGCATTTCCCTAGGGATGGTGGACGGATCGCAAATACTCATATCAAGGCTGCTTGCGTCCCATTGCGAGCCACAACAGAACTGCATCAATTGCACTAAGAATCCTGCAAAATAGCCGTCTGCCTGCGCCGGTCTGAACGACGGTCTAAACGTGCGCTCTGAGCAAAGCTCGGCATGCTTTCCACGTATAGATAGCTGATAGTCGGCTAGCGAGGTTAAACTTTCCGCCTCAATTACCATGGACGATAGCAGATTACCCAGCGTGGCATCATTGGTTCTTAGGTTTCTCAAATTCGGCAGGTTTTCGAACGCAACTTTAGACCCCACGTGAAATCCCATGAATGGGTCTTCAATCACTTCGGCGAGACTCTGGATGAAGTCATACCATTTCTGGCCGGACATGAGGGCTTCGCCGAGCTGTATTTCCTTCAGGCTCAAACCGGTTGGTTCCAACAACGCGTCAATATCAGCACCGTTTTGCAATGCTATGGCAGCAAAAGGCTGCGCCATTGCGCTGGTGACGACCGGAACAATGACAGTCTTCTCAGCCGTCTTTTCCAATTTTACCCCGCTCAACTGTTCAATTTGGATTAATTATTTGCAGCCGAGGCCCAAAATGGCAATGCAATTCCTAGTGTTTTCCACAAAGATGAAGACCAAGGGCATCGCGCGGGTACCGAGAAGTATCGGCGTGGCGCTCAGAAAACAATAAGGGAGACGAAGGCATGAAATTCCTGCAGAGCTTTTTGCTTTTCGGTTTTATTACGGGGGCGGCAATCGCTCAGGACGAGACTTTCCCTATTCTCTTCACCAACGTTCATGTCTTCGATGGTGTTAACGAACAACGGATCGAGAACGCCAACGTGTTGGTGGTGGGTAATCTGATTGCGGAAGTGTCTGCTGAGCCTCTAGCAGTCGCAAATGCGCGGGTCATAGATGGTGGTGGTCGGACGCTCATGCCGGGTCTCATCGATGCACACGTTCATATGACGATCACTGAACCGCTTGCCGATCTAAGAGACAATTTCGATTGGATGTACTGGGGGGCGGTCTCCACGATCGAAGCCGAAAAGATGTTACTTCGTGGCTTCACCACAGTGCGTGATGCCGGTGGCCCTGCAATTGGGTTGCACAAAGCCATCGAACGCGGAAAAGCGATGGGTCCGCGGATTTATGCTTCTGGACCAGTGATTTCTCAGACCTCCGGACATGGAGAGCACCGCCTCTACACTGAACCGCATCCGAACTTCATGGGCGCGCAATCTTCCTTCTTTAATAAGCACGTTGAGTTTTTGGCGGACGGGGTGCCTGAAACGCTGCGTGCAACACGTGAAGCCCTGCGCCTTGGCGCTGTTCAAATCAAAGTTATGGCAGGTGGTGGTGTTTCCTCCAGCGTCGATCCCTTGCACACGGTTCAAGGTTTGCCCGAAGAGTTGGAAGCGTCCGTGCGCGCTGCGGCTGATTGGGGAACCTATGTGATGGTGCACGCCTACACAGACGCATCCATCGTTCGCTCCATAGAGGCTGGCGTCATTAGCATCGAACATGGGCAGCTAATGACTGAAGTTGGCGCTCAGGCTATCAAAGATGCGGATGCATGGATCGTGCCGTTTTATTCACTCTTGGGCTTGGACGAACAGGCGGTCGTAACGGCTTTGGGGCCGAGTGCTGGAGCAAAGTTCCTGAGCGTTCAGGCCGGTGCGCGCAACCAGATGCAGTTGATCAAAGACTTCGGGATCGAGAATGTTGCGTTCTCAACCGACATTATTGGTGACCCTATCGCGCTGACGAAGCAAAACGACGAGTTCAAGTATCGCCTTGAAGTCTGGAGCAGCTACGAAATTCTGCAGCAGGCCACGTCGAAAACAGCCGAGCTTCTGGCACTATCTGGCCCGCTCAATCCCTATCAGGACGGACCTTTGGGGGTCATTGCCGAAGGCGCTTACGCAGATGTATTGCTGGTGGAGGGCAATCCCGTTGAAGACGTTGAGTTGCTCGTCGATTACGAAAACAACATCGATCTCATCATGAAGGATGGCGTGATATACAAGAATGCGCTCGATTAACTGTATCTCAAAAAACGCGAAGGAGCGCAGGTTATGCGCAGAATTACCAGTGCTTTAACCGTTGCGGTTTCACTCATGGCGACGCTAGCCCACGCCGAAGCCCCGTCCCTAGACTGGTCCAACTTGATCGATCCAAGCGTTCAGTCCTTCGAGGACCCCTTTCGTGATCTAACCTACAAGCAAATTGATGCGCTCCGACGCATTGTCCAGCTTGGCGCGGAACTCGAAGGCTCGACCGCAGACGAAGTCAGTCAATCCAAACTGATCTTGGATATTGAACAGGTTAAATCCGATCTGTCCGAAATGGGTGTCGACGCGGACGGGTTGATTTCACAGCGTTGGGCGGTTGCAGAACGGCGCGAATTGGCCTCAACCGCGGGCAATCCCGAACTGGACGGTCAACAGGTCGCGATTGGCGGATTTGTTATCCCGGCACCACGCGCTGAGGATGGTTCGGCGATGGCTTATCTGGTGCCGGAACCGGGCATGTGCAGCCATGTTCCACCGCCGCCGCCCAATCAAATGGTGCAGCTTCGGATACATGGTGAGTGGGAGCCCATGAACATTTACACGCCAATTGTTGTTTCGGGGCGTTTGGAAATCGACCCCTCAGAGAGACAAATGGTGGTTGTCGATGGCTCCGTTAACATGAAGGCTTCCTTCACAATGGATGTCACCGACGTTCGGACGCCCGGTTTTGGCGGCTCACCACCCCCGTCATCTAACGCATGGGCGGCAGGCCTTGCCGAAAAGTTGAAAAAGTCATCCGGCGACTAGGCCAAGCTTTGATCCAAACCAAAAATGCACCTCGGACGTTGACAGTTAGGAGAACCAGCCATGTATCGTTTCATTATTTCCGCCGCCTTTTTTTTTGCGACGCCCGTGTTGTCGCAAGAGGTAACGGTAATGTCGGGAGGTAACATCCTGACCATGGATGAGAATTTCACCATTGCCGAGGCACTAGCGTTTAGCGGTAATGAGATTATTGCCGTCGGAAGCGATGAAGAAGTGATGGAAGCCGCGGGCGCCGGAACTCAGGTCGTCGACCTCGCTGGCAAAACCGTCATGCCGGGATTTATCGATGCGCATACACATCCGATCGGAGGTGGGGGCTCTTCTGTTTTTGAAAACGTAGGCATTGACCGGTTTTCGACAATCGAAGAGGCGCTGGCATACATGAAAACTGCCGCCGAGGGGAAGACAGCAGACGACTGGGTTTTGTTCGTTAACCTTGATCTGTCGACACAAGCATTCTCAGAGCCGGCTCTGACACGCGAGCATCTCGACGAGGTTGCACCTGATGCGCCAGCAGTTGTCTGGCAGGCGGGCGGTCACAAGATGACGGTCAATTCCAAGATGCTGGAAGTGATGGGGGTAGCGGACGATACTCCAGATCCGGACGGTGCAGAATATGGCAGATTTGAAGATGGTCGGCCCGACGGAAACCTGTCGGGTGGCGCATTGTTGATGAAGGCCGTAGCAGAAATCGAACCCTACCAGAATTACGATCGGGTTAGTGGAACGATTGCCATAGCCAAGGATTGGGCGTCCAAAGGTGTGACCGCCGTTGGTGTCGCGGGCGTGTCCAGTGTCGCAGACTGGGAAACTTTCGTATCTCTCGCAGCAGATGACGGCTTCCCAATCCGCACCAGAAACTATCTCAGGTGGGAGAATCTCGAGGCCTGGGACGATGCTGAAGTGTCCCCGGGAACTGGCGATAACATGGCGCGCGTAATCGGATGGAAAATATCTGCTGATGGTTCAAACCAAGCTTTCACTGGCCTTCAACGCGAACCTTATCTTAACTCAGACAATCTCGGGCTTGCGTATATGATCCAGAACGACATTAACTTTGCGGTGGCTGACGGCACGGTTCGTGGCGGACAAATGGCAATGCACGGTAACGGCAACGCGTCTATCGACAACATTATCGCCGCTGTAGAGAAGGCGCGATCTGAAGGCATCGAAGTAGTGCGGCCAAGGATTGAACACTGCTCAATTACAGAGGACGACCAAATCGCAAAGCTGAAGGAGCTAGACATTACCTGTTCTTTCCTAATCGCTCACGTACTCTACTGGGGCGAGGCTTTCCGAGACACTGTGTTTGGTGAAGAGAAAGCTCTTAAACTGGATCGAACGGGCAGCTTCGAACGCGCCGGTGTTGCATACTCGTTGCACACCGATTACTCCGTCTCAGTCCTGTCTCCGCTGCAAATGGTTGAGGCGGCTGTAACGCGCACACTGTTCACCGACCCGGATTACGTTTTGGGCGCGAATGAACGTGCCTCTATTGAAATGGCCTTGCGAGCGATTACGAGTGTTCCGGCATTCCAACTTCTGTCTGATGAAGAAATTGGTAGCCTGGAAGTTGGCAAACTCGCCGACATCGTGATTTTGTCTGATGATCCAAGGTCGGTGCGTGCCGACGCGATAAGTGAAATATCCATTTTGGAAACGTGGATGGACGGGGAGCGCACGTACTAAGACTGCGATTTCGGCCGCCGTTTGTCTGTCCACTTTGGGCTCGAAGCGGACCTTCGTTGCAACTTGCTTGAACGTCCGAGTTGCGGACTTTCTTGCCGTTCGCTGTCGCTGCCCCAATTTCTGCTTGCCGATCAGGTTGGTTTGCTGACGGAGAAACTAAATCGGCCAGTCGAGAAGAAATGCTCCCCCTTGGCATTAAGTGCCGCTTGCTCCTCTGCCCATGCCTGCAGTTCATCATCTGGAACAGTTTTTTGTCCCTTCACGTAAGCCACAATGAAGGGCACCACCATTTCCCCATAGCAACCATCGTACCTGTCCGTATTTATGATAGAGAAATAGCTCACCTCATTAACGACCAGACCCGCGTTTCGAAGACGCGCACCAAGCGTTCGCGGAAGTTTGCTGTCGGCGCAATGCGGTGCAAAAGCCTTGAGCACCATGTCCATTCGATCCGGATGTTCGCTATGCCAACAGACCCCCTCCCAATCCGTCGCAAGGATCAGAGCACGTCCGCCGGGTTTGAGAACACGAGAAACCTCGCTGCAAAACTTCGCCACATCAGGCACATATTCAGCAACTTGGGTGCTAACGACCACATCGAAGAAACTGTCTTCAAACGGGAGTTCGGTCGCGTCGGCGCAACGATAGCTCAGCCAGTAATGCTCACTTCGTTTCGTTGCGCGTTCTACCATCTGTTCCGAAATGTCGATGCCTATGACTTCACCATCGGGCCCTGTTTGATCCGCTATTTGCGCTGCGAGAAAGCCGGGGCCGCTTCCAATGTCCAAGACCCGCTCGCCCTTTTGAACTGAAATCCTTCGAAGGGTGTCCTCTCTTTGTGAAACGACGTCCGGCCCAAGGTAAACCGCCTCTAATCGCTCCGCTGCGGCCTCGTCGTATTCCATACCCATAGAGTGATCCCCTCAGTTTCTGGCAGTCACGCTAGCATTGCGTCTGCTGGTCGGGAAGTGGGGCGGCATTGCTGAGCGTGACCGATACGAAGGCAATTCAGACATTGGGGCTCTCTGCAGCATTGGGGCATAAGGGCTCGAAGCGGTCATTCGCTGCAACTTGCTTGAACGTCAGCTTTTCTCAATTCTACCCACGATCGCCTGACCGCCTTCATTCACGGTGACATGCTCAACCGTCACCTTTGACTGTCCTCTGTTGCGGTGTTTGCGCAAGGTTTCAGACTGTGCCGTGAAGGTGCGGGCCAAACGGTTGAATGATCGTTCGTAAACCTCGTGCTGTTGAAGAGTTCGGGCGTCATTCATCTTCGTGGAGATGGCCATAAGGCTCGTATGTGTGGCGGCCATCTGCACCGACAAAAGCCGTTCTGTGGCGTCCTGGGGGGCGAAGTCGCTGATGATTGCGATGATGATTTCACAACCCTGTTGAAGCCGTTTGAAGTCGCTAGTACCGCTCACCCCGGCGGCCTGTAACAACAGACCGTGCGCTAGGTCTGTGTTATCCGTTCCAAACAGGTCGAGAAGGGTTGTCAGGTCTGGAACATCAACCCTGATTTGATCGTCCTTGCGCTCGAAGCCAATCTTTTTATTCTCCGCCTTCGCGGGAACCTTCTTCTTGCTCATGCCTGAGCCCTTTCCATCTTCGCCATCAGAGCGGCCTTCACTTCCCCGGTCGATACGCCGTGAAATGTGGCGGCCTCGATCAGTGCCACCGCCTCGGCCTGTAGGCGGTTCTGACCGCCATCATACTCACGGATAGCCGCCCGTTCCTCAAAGTGATCAATGGCATCTGCCAGCCGATCGGCACCAGCCGGTGTTTTTTCAGTTTCACCGGTAACCGTTCCTAATCTTCCTAATCTTGCTAATCCTGACCCCTCGTCGCCGCTCCGATTAGGAGGAATAGGAAGATTAGGAAGGGGTCGGGCCTTGCGAAAACTTTTCAGGCTGGCCTTCGGATCGAAGTTCAACAGGCTCATGACCGAACCACTTTCCACGCTTCCTTGCGCTTCTTGCCGTCCACCTCTGCCCCATTGGCCGCAACTAGATAGCCGTGATCTTCGAGAAGCTTCAGAGCCTTCCTGGTTCGCTCCGTCAGCTTGAACGGGCCGCGCTGAGCCGCGATACCGGCCGATATGAAGTCCTCTTGCCACGATGTCAGAAGCCATCGCTTCATTCGCTCAGCATCCTGAACATGGGCTGGTACAACGGCGGCGTTTTGAAGTCTCACCGCTTCGTCGGCATAGAACATCGCCAGCGTCACCGCCCGCGCCATCGTCTCGCCAGTGATGGTCATCGCCTCTGGGTCGTAAACGATTGTCAGCACGCCCGCAATCCTTGCGGCATGTTCCGCCGTTTTGCTGGCGAAGGCTCTGGCGTCCTCGTATACGCCGCCTTGCGCCTGAGCCTTTTCTACCGCTCGGGCAAAGTCGGTCAGCACCGCTCGGGCGTCAGGATCGAGCGTCAGAACCGGCGGGGCGAGTTCGTTCCTGCGTCCATCGGCCAGCGCCATCGGCCGGGATAATAAGCCCTCGATCTGCACCGCGAAGGCCTCAACCTTTTTCATGGCGTCTGCATCATGTGTGAGCCTGAGCCGGTGTCCGATGTTGCTAGTGGGTCGGCATGTCAGGAACCTTGCAAGAAGCCCCTGACCATACGCTAGATCGTCAGACAGGAAGTCCTCGGCCGCGCTGGGTTGGATCAGGATATGAGACGAAAACCGGCGGCCTGCATAGCTTGCCACACCATCGCCAGCCCGCCACCGATCGAGCGATGAGCCGTCCCACATGGCCGCCAATGTCGCCAGTGTATTGAGCCGGTTCTCAGACTTCATGGAGTGACCACCGAGAAGCAATCCACCTTCATCGGTCATGATCCCCAGCGAAGCCCGCAACACCGGTAGGTGCTTGATGATCCCTTCCATTGTTGCTGAACCGATCACAATCGACGGGCGAAGTGGTGCCTCAGGCTCAGGTCCAAGTTCGAGAAGATCGGCGCGTGTCGCGGCGGGGTCGCCATCAGCACCGCGAAGAATTGCGGTCTTTCGCTTATCCCAGATTGCATGGTCCCGATCGTAACCGTCACGGGCTACGTAATAGTCCGGTCGAAGGCTCCCCTCGAAGTCGCGCACACCTTTCATCGCCAGCTTGTCGGCCGTGCTTTTACGTTCTCCACTCTCTGCCACCGTCAACAGGAACAAAGAAACAGGGCGGGTTCCTCCGAGCGTTTCAACATCTCTTAGCCCCTGAGCGGCCAGTGCGGCCGCCGCAAGCACCGATCCCGCACATAGGGCGGGCGGTGCCTCTGTGATGCTGGCAATGGCCTCTGTGGCGCTCCTGAGCGGTCCCAGTGCGTCTATCGGATAGGGCTCTGCATCCGGCATTTCTCGGATCAACGGTTGTGGTGCTTCGAGCACGAAGGGTTCGGGTTCGGGCGCGTTCATACCCTCGTCTCCATCCGAAGAATATCGTTCCAATCCCGGCCATCTGGCGGGTTCAGCATGTCTACCTTCCAGCCCAGCGCGGCTGCGCGTTCAGCCAGTGCCAGGGCGGCGGTTCGGCCTGCATTGTCACCATCTGGTGCAATAGTCAGGTGCCGCGGTCGCTTCGGCAGTTTCAGCCCTGCCATGCCGCTTGTCGAAAGGGTCGCCCAGACGCTCGCAGGAGCGCGGAGAAGCCCACAAGACAGGCTCAGGGCTGTCTCTATGCCTTCTGCTATGGCCAACCGTAAATGGCCGTCAGAGAGCCGTACAGCGCCACCTCTGGCGGGGCCGAGCATCAGCTTTTTATCTTTCAGATCGGCATTTCCTGATCCATCTTGCAACAGGTAGGTGCGATGCACCGCGAAGGTGTTGATCCCGTCGATCCGCGCGACCATCGCCGGGAACCTTTTGGCAGTCGGACCATGCCAGCAACCGGGATGAAATCGGAGGGTTGGCGGCAACGGGCAGGTGATCGCCCTACCGCGAAGATAGGTTTTGGCAGGTGTCCCTTCGATCGGTTCCGTTTCTTCCCAACATCGCTGGGCTTGATCGGCCTTCCGCTTATCCTGTCGCTTTTGTTCTTCCCGGCGCTGAGCCATCACAACCGGATCGGGCGGGCGATAGTCACCACGCGATACACCGGCGGCGGCCAGAATATCCGTGAAGGCACAACCGAGTTTCTTGCAATGCAGGAGAAGACGACCGTCAGTGCCATCCTTGAGCGTCAGGGCATCCTGATCTCGGCGGCCCTCGGTCTGGCAGACGGGGCATGGCCCGACACCGTAGAAGCCGTGCCAGTGTCCGCTAAGGTGTTGTGTCAGGTCACAGGCATTCACGACTGCACCTCCTGCATCAACAGGATGCGGCGCACGGCGTTGCCGAGTGAAACCCACCCGCAACATGCACTTGTGCAGTGTGCCGGTGATTGTTGTATTAGGGATGTGTCAGCTACTCCAAACGACAATTCCCGCCCCGTGCCGCTATCCCAAGCGGCCGGGGTGTTCATGTTTTGGACCATGGATCACGCCGCCTCGCTGTCGCGCTGGGCTTTGAGCTGGTCAACGGCGGCCTGAACATCGCTTTCCGGCCAGCGAGACGCATGGCCCAGCTTGACGGGCTTGGGCAGAGAACCTTTTGCGGCGTGACGCCAAACGGTCGCTTTTGAAACGCCAAGAAAGGAGGCAACCTCGGCATCGGTGAGAAGTCTATCGGTCATGTGTTTCCCCATGAATGTTGAAGTCATGGGGTGAGTTTGCTGGCAATTACGGCTTCATGTCTCCGACAACAATTCGGCTAGTTTTGCTCTTTTTCTGGCGGGTGGCCTGCGTCACTATCTATTCGGGCCATCAACTTTCGATACTCGGCCATACATCGCTCAATATCTCTTGGGCTTCGAGACTTACTCAGTTTCTTCCCCTCGATTGCGGCCTTTCCGTCTGTAAATCTCAAGACCATCTCAGGGAAAGTTCTTGTGGGGCGACCTCTACGCTTTCTTGGTTTCGGCGGCGGCTCGGCTTGCAGGCATCGCACCGCCACGTGAAGCGCAACCTCGGCCGGAATACTCACGCCTAGTTCGGAAAGTTCTTCCAACATCGCCAATGCGGCATTGGCGTCGCGGTTTCCTAGTTGGACAAGTTCGAAATTGCGTCGCTGTCCCCATACCGTCATGACCGCGCCTCGCTCAACTTTACTAAACTGGCGGCGGTTCGGCCTGTCACAAGATCAGCCCATGACGCCATCATGACCGCCCGCTTTTCGAGAAGATCAGAGCGTTGATAGGCGCGCTCTACCTGATTGCCGATCACATGGCCCAGCGCGGTTTCTGCCACCTCGAAGGGCTGGCCGGTATCTTCGGCCCATGTCCTGAGTGACGATCGGAAGCCATGCGGGCGGGCAGTCATGCCCCGATCCTTCATGTGCTTGCTCATGGTCATGTCGGAAATCGGCTTGCCTCTGACACCGGGAAACAGAACATCTCCACCGTGGCGCATTGCTTCCTGAACTACATTCACGGCTTCATCGCTGAGCGGCACTCTGAAATCAGCGGTCGATCCCTTCCGGCCTTTCATGTGGGCGGCCGGGATCGTCCAGGTGCGGGCGTCCAGGTCGAATTGTTCCGGTGTCGCGAAACGGATCGGTGCGGATCTTACGCCGGTCAGGATCAGGAGCCGCAATGCCAGTGCGGTGACACCATTGCCGAGCGAGCCATAGAAGGTTGGCACGTCCTGCCATGCCATCGCGTCGATCTTCTTGGGTTCGTGTCTCTGTTTGCCGAGAAGCGCGCGGGCTTTCTCCACGGCTTGCACGTCTACATCCAGACCTAGCGCGGCACCGTGCTTCAATACGATGTTGAGCCGGTTGGCCGCCTTGCGGGCAGTCTCGGCCTTCTCGTGCCAGATCGGTGACAATGCGTCTCTGAAGGCTATCTGATCCAGTTCAGATAGCGGCACCTTTCCCAGCTTCGGCAGTATGTGCAGTTCGATCGGTGAGAACCACCGCCCCGCCTTGCCCTCACCTTTGAGTTCGGCCTGTCGTGCAGCGAAGCAATCGCGGGCAACATCTTCGAGAAGGTGAAGGTTGCGCTCGGCGTCACGGCGTTCTTTTTCGCGCTGGCCGATCGGATCAATCCCGCGCTTCGTCAACTGTCTCGCCGCGGCCGCCATATCGCGAGCGGCCTTCAAGGATACATCCGGCCACGGTCCAAGTCCCATTTCACGACGGCGGCCATGCAGCGAGAAACGATAAATCCACGCCGCCGATCCATCCGTGCGACGGACGAAACGCAGACCGCCACCGTCCTCGTGCTTGCCAGCCGGTAGAGCCTTCAGCGTTACCGCCGTCAGCTTGTGTAATCCTCGTGTCAAATCTCAGCCCCCCATTCAGCCCCCCAACACATATTGTGGTGGTGTGACATGGCCTGAGACAAGATGCAATCTCATTACATAGCGAAAACAATGCGTTTCAAATACATACGCAATTCGGTGATGCTACATGATGTTGTCCGAAATCAATGTTATGTGCTTCTCCTGGGCACCAAATTTCTCCATAAGATACTGAAATGTAATTGGTTCGCAAGAATCGCAATCTGCATCCCCTGATTTATCCCCCGAGTTTTCGTTAATAGGTCCGGTCATATCAGTTGGGTTTCGAACCTACCCAGCGCCCATATACGCCACTGTAAAATGGTTGCCTGAATGTCATTTCCGGTCCCGCTATTCCTTGCGCTGCATTTCCCTAAGTTTTTGGGCAGCTTTCGCTGCTCTATCTGCGGCGCCGAACATATCGGCCTCGCTCGGCAGGCCGCGCAAATCCCTGAATTCTTGTCGTGTTCGTGCCTTTGGCGGCGCCTTGCACTTTTCAACCAGGTCCCCGAGTTAGTTTTCATCCAGCCGGATTGCCCTGCCAATGCGGACCAAGAAACCGTGTCCTAATGCGGCGCTGCGCAGTGAGCCCTTTGGAACGTTCAGCAGTTTACTGGCTTGCTCAATCGTTAAAAGCTTGACCATTTGTCTAATCCCCCAAATCACGACTAGTTTGCCAAATGCTCCGACCTTTGGACTGAACCCAACTCCGACCGCATTAGATTTTCGTCAATCTTCTAGACCTGGAAATCGATTTTGATAGGGTCTTGTTGCAAGATGCATCAACTCACAGAACGCTTTGCAAGTCTCATTGACAGCTATTGGCTACTCATACTGTTCCCTACGATTTTCTTTGAGACGTTCGGGCTGCCTCTGCCGGGAGAAAGCGCATTGGTCGCCACGTCGGCGCTTGCGGCAAAAGGGTCTCTAAATATTGTCGCAGTGGCAGCAACCGCCAGTCTTGCAGCTATAGCGGGCGACAATGTTGCCCATCTGATTGGACGTAGGTATGGCCGTGCCATCATTATTGCCTACGGCACACGTTTTTGGCGTCACAGAAGAAAAGTATGAGGCTGCAGAACGTGCAACTAACAAGTTCGGTGCCTGCGACGTAGTCTGCGCGCGATTTTTTGTGCTGTTGCTGCAGCTTAATGGCTTGGTTGCCGGATCAGCAAATATGCCCTGGATGAAGTTCTTTATTGCGAACGTTGTAGGCTCAGTGCTTTGGGTTCTGTTCTGGACAATACTTGCATACCAGTTCGGGCAGCACGTTTCATTGCTGGCCAAGGGTCTGCATCACGTTTCGGTTATAGTTGCAATACTGATTCCAGTAGCCTTGATATTAGTGTTCGTGTTTGGTCGTTGGGCGCTGCAAAGACGCGGTACGTTTACCAAAAATACGCGCCCATAGAACCCCAGCGCACTCCTTGTTGCCACAAAGCACGAGCAACGGTTGAACTACCAATGCCCGGTTTCCCCCCTGTCGGCTTCAAATCCCTCCGGTGATGCCGCGCGACCACAGGTCAAGCATATAACGCTGGAATGAAAGTCACGTACTAACCCTGATAACTGAGTTTGAGCAAATCCATGCCGCCTCCACAGCAAGTTTTCGCCACATAAACTTGCCTAGGCTATCCATCTCAAGAAGTCTGGTCTATTGCAAAAAAAACCATTTTGATGGGGGTCAAAATGAAGCTTAGCGCAATTGAAATTTGCTGCATACTATTGGCCAGCGCAGTGGCCGGGGCCGGTTTTGTCGCAGCCGCAAGCGTACTGATTTCGGCAATCTGAACTTACCACGCGCGTTATGATAGGGGAATAATTGCTACCTCAAATCTGGGTCCGAAAAAGAGAAAGCCCCCTTCCGAGCGCAATCGGTGCAGGGCTAGCTCTTAGTAAACTTTACCATCCCGCAAAGCGTTGCGCTGTTCGCGTCTCATCCGTGCCGCCCGCTTCCTACACCCCTCAGAGCAAAACTGTGCATCTGTCCTTCGATAGTCGGGAAGGTAGTCGGCACACCCACGTGCCCTGTCTTACACGGCGCAGCATGACCTTTGCCCGCTCAATCCGGTTACCTAGGTTTCCGGTCCAGAAATAGCACTCCGCCATTGCAACAAAGGCGCCTTTCTGTTCCTCTATCCGAACTGATCTCGGTTCTGGCCCAGGCATTTTGCACCTCATTATTTCCGCACCCATAGCCGGGTTAAGATGTTGAATTCTTGAGTCTGCTGCAAGCTAACTAACCCCTTGGGCGTTGCAGCGCATATGATGTTGTCCATCTTTGGGACATGACAGTCGCCGACCTTTCCATTTTTGAACTGTAATGAGTCGCTGCAGCCCCTGCGCGCCTGTTTGGATTTATCTGCCGGTCGCTGCGCATTGTTGTAACTGACCAAAGCTGGAAGGTAGCAACTTCTTCTGGACCTTCCTTGCCTTGATAACGAGAAGTTTGCCACATACCGGCAAAAGCGAACGGTGGGCGGCTTTCGTCACCGTTTGGTGCGAACCAATGGTACGTGGCCGGATTGCGACCCTTCGCCTCGCAAAACGAGCTGGCAGGGACAAGGCAACGCCTTTCCTGGAAGCTTCCTTTCCATAACCCACTTGAACGCACCTTGTCGTCTCGCGCGATGTTCCATGCTGCTGGCTGAATAATTGCCCCGGTCTTTTTGGACTTCTTAGTGGTGCGGAAACCCCAGCTCAAAGGAATCAACTCGCGCGCACCTTCCTCATTTTTTCTTACTACCGGAGCCAAGTGCTTTGGGTAAATAGCGGGCAGAGGTTCAGCGTTTCCCAACCTGTTTCGTTCGGCCTCAACGTCGAACAGATGGCGCATGGCTTCCGCAGGAATCGTGTTGGAGTACAGATTGCACATAATTTGGACGGTAAGCAGCAATATCTGTTTGGACATGCCCATTTTGTTCTATATTTGTTCTCAATGATTGTTTGGCCTAACCGAATCCCATTTGACCTTCACGCGGACTTGGAGTCCCACGCCGTGGGCGAATGTGAAACTGTTCTTTGCGTCTGGGCGAAGCGTCATGGCCTTTAACTTAAGATTCAGTGGTATCTGCCATTGCAACAAACGATTGAGGATCTGCACTCACGTAGGTATGTCGCCAAACCTCAGGATCATTGGGCAGCCATAAAGGAATGGTTAGAGAGACATGACGTTACTGCGCCATGCGGGCTAGCTGGATGGCCAGAACAAGAGCAGAAGTTGGCAGATGGGGCCGGGGCGGATGGCCTCCCCAAAAATGGCGAGTGTACCTGAATTGGTTAACGGGATGAAATTGCGGAAAGCTGACGGCAGTCTGCCTCTATCGATTCAAGACGGTCTTCCCAACCGCGCCCAAGACAATGCGCTCCGCCTTGCTTAAAGCCGTAAATGGCCTCTTCCAGACTTATCGACTGATCTGGATTCGGAGATGAACCAATTGGGTTCTCCGGGTCTGTGCGCATGATTCAGGATTGCATTTGATGAAAGCCGTTGGGCTGTGGAATCAGGGCAGAGGCCCAGTCGCTTTCAAATACGCAATTCTTTCTGCGACGATAGAGTGAGCCAAAGAATTCTGTTGTTGCCAAAGTGTCGCAAATTACGAGTCCACAAATCCAAATTTGCAGGGCTCAAGCATTTGTTATTATTTATTTAAATGCATTGATCAGAGCCTCTCCAGGACACCAACTCCCGAATTTTGTAACGCTTAGATCTCTCGTAAGCTGTTGTTGTATCTAACTATCCTAACTGCTTGATGAGTATTGGTGTTTTTTACTCATCCGATACACACCTGCCCGCCTGCAACCACTGGCGGTAAGTGGTTGCAGGCGGGCTGGTTTCTTGCGGTTTTCCGCCCAATAATACTTAAGTTATAGCAAATACCCGCTGTTATTGTCTGATATCTTTTACAGGATTTTTCGCGTCACAGTTCTGCCGCTATCCAGACCGACAATGAAAAGAAGTGAACTACTGAAGGCAAGTCGATGTCACAGGCGGACTCATTAGAATGGCATATGCTGGGACTGATTAACGCGGAGCGAGAGAAAGTTGGCGCGCCTCCACTTGCTCTGGAGCTCAATCTCAACGAAGCCTCCGAAGACCACAGTAAGTGGATGATCGCAACAGACATCTTCTCACACACCGGCGTGAACAGCTCGAGCGCCGGTAAACGAATGGCTGACGCAGGATTTGATTTCAGCGGCGGTTTCGGCTGGGCCGAAAACATTGCCGCAAGATCAATTCGAGCTCCTGACGGTTTCGATGACGAGGTCATCGGGCTTCACAATCAGCTAATGAACAGCGCTGGCCACCGGGCCAACCTTTTGAATCCTGATTATGACTATATTGGAATTGGTATCGAGATCGGAGAGTATCAGGGGAATACTTGGGCATTTGTAACCCAAAATTTTGCCCGCACCGGAGGTTCAGTTTCTTTGGACACTGGAAGCGACGGAGGGACACCCCTATCAAATCAACCATCTGCCGCACTGCCTGACAATCCACGCGATCTCTCTGACCGTACAGAAGCCCTAGAGTATATTGCTTCCTATGACGATTTGATTGCAGCATTCGGTGCAAACGCAGAAGCTGGTTTGCGTCACTACACGGATCATGGATATTTGGAGCAACGCCAAGTCACCTTTGACGGATTAGAGTACATTGCATCGCACAATGATCTTATCCGAGCTTTCAGGGCCGATGCCGAGGCAGGAGCTAATCACTTTATTTTCCACGGCCGCACAGAAGGGCGCGAAAGTACATTTGACGGGTTGGAGTACATTGCTTCCCACGTAGATTTGATCAACGCATTTGGAGCTAATTCTGAAGCGGGGTCGACGCATTACATTACGCATGGTCTACGGGAGGGACGAAGCAAAGACACATTTGACGCCGAGACTTACCTAGATAATTACACTGACCTTCAGGCTGCATTTGGAAACGATCTTGAATCTGCAACCGAGCACTTCATCGCCTACGGTTATTCTGAAGGCCGTTCAGACGATTTCCTGTTCTAGACGCAACTAATCAAACTCAAGTAGCGGTCAGAAGGGTTGGTAGTGGTCCCAGTGAACACCGATCGACACAGCGCATTATTAAATTTGAATAAAAATTAATCGCCAATCATAGTGAACGCAGAAAAGCGCGACCGGAAACGTATTCCCGTCGCGAACACTTCGACTAATTTTGTTCTTGCACCAATCAGATTACCGATTCGGGATCCGGCCTCAAGTGACGGATTGTTCGGAAACAACTTCGCCAAAACGTGTAAAGAACTTGCCCGACAGCTTTTTTGCCGTTCCAGCGATCAGGCGGCTACCCAGTTGGGCGATTTTTCCACCAACCTCGACCTTGGCTGTATAAGCCAGAACGGTTTCGTCCCCATCTTCGGTCAGCGTCACGTCGGCACCACCCTTGGCAAATCCGGCGGCGCCGCCCTTGCCTTCGCCGGTCAAGGAAAACCCGTCCGGTGCATTGGCGGTGTCCAGCGTCACAGCGCCCGCAAACCGGGCTTTGACGGGGCCGATCTTCAAGACCACCTTGGCTTCCAGATCTTCGGGTGAATTCTGGATCAGCTCTTCGCACCCTGGGATGCATTCCTGCAGGATTTCGGGGTTATTCAGAGCCTTGTAAACCACATCCCGCGGCGCAGAGATGCGGACTTCGTCACTCAGTTCCATTCAACTTTCCTTTGTTCAACAGCATCTTGGATAAACCAGAAGCGCGGTCTCTGTCGCCTCTTCCGGAGTTTGTTCGGGACGCGCGGGCCACAGGGACCTCAGGCGTTTAAGCACGTTTCTCATCATGGGACTCCGTTTTGGATTTGTCACTGTTTCGCCAAAGCACAATTTCAGCAAGGATCGACACGGCGATCTCATGCGGGTCGATCGCGTGGATGTTCAGACCTGCCGGTGACTTCAGTCGCGCAGCTCGTATCGGGTCCAAACCTTGCGCTATCAGCTTAGCCACCAGCGTTTCGGTCTTACGGTGGCTGGCCACCATCGACACCCGCTTGGCGTCCGTTTGCAGGGCGGCGGCCAGGGCCGCGGCATCCCCCTGACCTTGCGAAGCCACGACAACGAAATCCCGCGGCTCGACCCCTAGGTCCTGGACGGAATCCAGAGTGAACCGTTGAAAGTCACCTTCTGTCTCTGACGCGTCGCTGAGGCACACGCGAAACCCGGCCAGTGCCCCATGGGCTGCCAGTGCCACTGCAATCAGAGACTCGCCAAAAATCACCAATCGCGGTGCGTGCTGATACGGTTCGACAAGCAGATCGACCGTGCCACCGGACGGACAACCGCTTTTGAACGTCTGAATGCCATCATGATCGGCCATGTTCACCACCTTTTCCGAAGGTTTGACCCGGATCATTTGCGGCGTTCCACTGGCCAACGCCTGCTGGGCCGAGGATCGAACCGCACGTTGAACGCAGCCCCCGCCCAAATGGCCCAGGATCCGTCCATCTTTTGTAATCGCAGCCTTGCCCCCGGCTTTCGCCGAAGTTGCATCCGCAGTCCGCAACACCGTGGCCACGCAAAAGGCTTCATCAGTTTTGCGCAGCTGCTCAATCGTGTCGAATATGTCGAAGCTTGCCATGTGGGCTCCTTTCACAGCTTACGGAATTGCGGTTCCAGCGTCGCCAGCGCCTCAAGCGTATTTGCGGGCAGGTGCGCGTCCAGATACGGCTCAGCTGCCTGCATTGCGGCGGCAATGGGCTGGTAGTCGTGCCAGCCCTTCAGCGGGTTCAGCCAGACGATCCGCCGGGCCTTGCGTCGAATCCGGGCCAATACAACGCCCAGCGCTTGCGGGTCCGAGCTGCAATACCCGTCAGACAGAATCAGTACGATGGTCCGACCGTTCAGTGCGCGCGCGCCATACCCATTCAGAAAATGCTCAAGACTGCCCGAGATATCCGTGCCCCCGCCAAACCCTTCGGCCATCAGCGACAATCGCCCTGCTGCGCGCAGCGAATCGTGGTCGCGCAACGCATCCGTGACGCGCATCAAGCGCGTATGGAACAGATATGCGTCCGCTTCGGTTCCAGTGCCAATCAAGCCTTTCAGGAAAGCCAGAAAGACGCGCGAATATACCGTCATCGAACCGCTTACATCGCACAGTGCAACGATCCGCATCGGACGCGGTGGGCGGGCGCGACGATACAGGTCCATCGGTTCGCCGCCTCGTGCAAGGCTGGCGCGCTGTATACGGCGCATGTCCAGAGCAGGCCCCCTTAGCGCTTTTTTCCGTCGGCGCGAGCGGCGGTCGCGGATGGCGCGCGCCAGCGCTGTCGCCGCTTGTTCGGCCTGCTTCAGTGCGTCTTCATCCACCAGTTCACGCAAATCCCGACGCGACAGGTTGGCCGTACGGGTCGCAATCAGCTTACCGTCTCTCCCCACGGCCTCCCCGTCGCCCGGATCAGGGGTTGCGTCCTGATCCGAATCGGAACTGGTCTCCTGAATGTCTTGGCTTTCTTGCTGCCAGATCATCGGCTTGGCGGATTGCACCCGAACATGCGCGGTTTGCGCCACTCCGGTCCGTTGTTTCCCGGCATTTAGCCAATATGCATCGAAAAGATCGTCAAACCGTCGCCAGTCCTCTGCGTCACCGGCCAGCAATACACACAGCGCCTGTCTGGCCTGCGGCAAATCCATCGCCTCAACCGCCGCCAGAACCGCCAACGCATCCCCGGTCTCTGCCGGTCCGACGCGCATCCCGTTCATCCGCAAATGTGCAATGAAGCCAGACATGCGATCCGCCAGACCAGAGGCGCGAGAAGGGAACCGGGTGACCTGCATCACGCCACCTTTCCAATCAGGCGGTCCATCACTTCAGGCGGGGCCGCGTCATAATCGGTTGCGGTTTTCAGAAGACAGACAAGAGTCGCCTGAACCTCTTCGCGGGACTGCGCCATGTCGTTAACACCCAATCCTGAAAGGGCTGCCGCCCAGTCCAGCATCTCGGCAATGCCCGGAGTCTTCTCCAAGTCTTCTTTGCGCAAAGCCTGCACGACGCCAACAATCTGGCGTGCCAACTGCCCTTCAACTTGGGGCATGCGGGCTTTCAAGATTGCCATTTCGGTTTCACGCGATGGGTAGTCGAGGAAACTGTACAGACACCGGCGGCGCAATGCATCGGACAAGTCCCGCGTGCCATTCGCCGTCAGAATAACGGTCGGCTTTGTACGCGCCGGGATCGTGCCCAGTTCGGGAATTGTGATTTGAAAATCCGAGAGGATTTCCAACAGATACGCTTCGAATTCTTCGTCGGCCCGGTCAATTTCATCAATTAGCAGAACCGGAGGGGCATCTTGCGAAATGGCCTCTAACAAGGGACGTTTCAGCAGATATTCATCTGAGAAAAGCCGTGCTTCGCTCGTTCCACCCTGCGCCTCGCTCGCTCGGATCGCCAGAAGCTGACGCTGATAGTTCCATTCATAAATGGCATGACTGGCATCGAGCCCTTCATAACATTGCAGCCGGATCAGCCGGGCGTCCTGCCACGCGGCCAGGGCCTTTGCCACTTCGGTCTTTCCAACGCCAGCAGGTCCTTCCAACAACAATGGCCGCCCTAATTGCTGTGCCAAATGCAGCGCCATCGCCAACCGGTCATCGGAAACATAGCCCTGCGCGGCCAATCCGTTCTGAACATCACTCAAAGTCAAAACCAGGATCCAATCTTCATCTGGCCAAAAATATCCCGGGGGAGGTTCGGAGGGGGTTCTACCCCCTCCGTTCGGTCGGACCGACAACAGCCGGTTCGAAACCGTTTACCCGTGCATCCCCAACCCGTTGGCGATCTTCCAGATCCGCCAATGATCATGCGGCATATGACTTTGCACCAACCCAAAGGGCCGGAACGCATCATGTACCGCGTTCGAGAACGCAGGCACACCGCCGACATTCGGGCTCTCGCCCACGCCCTTGGCACCGATCGGGTGGTGCGGAGATGGCGTGACCGTGTGATCGGTGGTGTAGTTCGGCGTCTCCCATGCCGTAGGCAGGAAGAAGTCCATCAGCGTCGCGGTCTTGACGTTGCCCATCTCGTCATAGGCAATCTCCTGCCCCATCGCGATGGCCAGGGCTTCGGTCACACCGCCATGGACCTGCCCTTCGATGATCATCGGGTTGATCCGCGTGCCGCAATCGTCCAGCGCATAGAACTGCCGAACATCCCATTCCCCAGTATCCACGTCGATCTCCATGACACAGATATAGGCCCCGAAAGGGTAAGTCATATTTGGGGGGTCATAGTAGCTGACGGCCTCCAGACCGGGTTCCAGCCCCGGAATAGCCTGGTTGTAAGCGGCAAAAGCGATCTCTTTCATGGTCTTGAACCGCTCAGGCGCGCCTTTGACGGCAAACCGATCGACATCCCATTCGACATCATTGTCATGCACCTCGAGCAGATAGGCCGCGATCATCTGCGCCTTGGCGCGGATTTTGCGCGCGGCCATGGCTGTCGCAGCACCGGCAACCGGTGTGGACCGAGACCCGTAGGTCCCAAGGCCATAAGGCGCGGTGTCGGTGTCGCCTTCCTCCAGCGTGATGTCATCGGCTGGCAGGCCGATCTCACTGGCGATGATCTGGGCAAAGGTCGTGGCGTGGCCCTGACCCTGGCTGATTGTCCCCAGCCGCGCGATGGCGGAACCCGTCGGGTGAATCCGGATTTCGCACGAGTCGAACATGCCCAGCCCGAGGATATCACAGTTCTTCACCGGTCCGGCCCCGACGATTTCGGTGAAATGCGTCAGGCCGATGCCCAGCAGTTTGCGAGTCTTACCAGCCTTAAAATCCTCGATCCGGTGCGCCTGTTCCGCCCGCAGACCTTCATAGTCCACGGCCTTCAGCGCTTTGTCCCAAGCGGTGTGGTAATCGCCCGAGTCATACTCCCAGCCCAGCGCGGACTGATACGGGAACTGATCGGCCTTGATGAAGTTGATCCGGCGCAACTCGGCCGCGTCCATGTTCAGCTTGATGGCCAGTACCTCGATCATCCGTTCGATGAAATACGCAGCCTCGGTCACCCGGAACGAACAACGATAGGCAACACCGCCCGGTGCCTTGTTGGTGTAAACCCCATCCACAGCCAGATAAGCAGTTGGAATGTCATATGACCCAGTGCAGATGTTCATGAAACCAGCCGGAAATTTGGTCGGGTCGGCACAGGCGTCAAATCCACCATGATCCGCTGTGGTATGACACCACAAGCCGGTGATCTTGCCGTCTTTCGTGGCAGCTATCTTGCCTTGCATCCAGTAGTCGCGGGCAAACGCGGTGGACATCAGGTTTTCCATCCGGTTCTCAACCCATTTCACCGGTTGGCCGGTGACAATCGAGGCGACGACCGAGCAGACATAGCCTGCATAGGCGCCGACTTTATTGCCAAAGCCGCCGCCAATATCGGGGCTGATAACCCGGATATTGTGCTCTGCCAGACCCGAGATCAGCGATACAACGGTGCGGATCGCGTGCGGGGCCTGGAAAGTGCCATAAAGCGTCAGCTTGCCGGTCACCTTATCCATCGAGGCAACACAGCCGCATGTCTCCAGCGGGCATGGGTGGGTCCGATGGTAATAAACCATCTCTTCGGCCACGACATCTGCCTCACCCAGAACAGCCTCGGTCGCGTCCTTGTCGCCCTGTTCCCACGTGAAGATGTGATTGTGATGTTTACGCGGACCGTGGGCACCCTCTGTCTGACCCGCAAGGTCTTCGCGCAGGACGACATCTGATTTTAGCGCTTCGAACGGGTCGGTCAGAACGGGCAGCTCTTCATAGTCAACCTCGACCAACTCGGCCGCATCCGCAGCGATATACCGATTTTCAGCGACGACGTAAGCAACTTCCTGGCCCTGGAACAGAACCTTGCCATCGGCCAGCACCATTTGCTTGTCGCCCGCCAACGTCGGCATCCAATGCAACCCCAATGGCGCAAGGTCTTCGGCAGTCAAAACAGCAACAACGCCAGGTATCGCCAGCGCAGCCTCTTTGTTCACGCTGACGACGCGGGCATGGGCATAGGGAGAGCGGACAAAGGCGCCAAACAGCATCCCGTCCATCTTGATGTCATCGACGTAGTTGCCCTTGCCTTGGGTAAAGCGCACATCTTCGACGCGCTTGCGCGAACTGCCCATCCCTTTGAGGTTGGCGACGCGTTCTTCGGGGGTCAGAGTCTGGTCGTTCATTCCGCAGCCTCCTTCTGAGCGTTTAGCATGTCGGCAGATGCCGCGATCGCCTTGACGATGTTCTGATATCCGGTGCAGCGGCACAGGTTGCCGGACATGCCAAAGCGGATGTCTTCCTCGGTCGGGTTCGGGTTTTCTTGCAGAAGACGATGCGCGCGGGTGATCATGCCCGGCGTGCAAAAGCCGCATTGCAGCCCGTGATGTTCGCGGAACATCTCTTGCAGAACCCCGAGGCTGCCATCGTCATTGGTCAGCCCTTCGACAGTAGTGATATCGGCCCCGTTCACCTGTGCCACAAAGGTCGTACAGGACTTGACGGACTTGCCGTCGATATCCACGGTACAGGCCCCGCAATGGCTGGTTTCGCATCCGATATGCGGGCCTGTGATTTTCAGATCTTCCCGCAGGAAATGGATCAACAGCGTGCGCGGCTCGGCCAGACCTTCGACCTGCTTGCCGTTCACGGTGAGTTTTACGTGCATTTTTGACATCGTTGTTCCTCCCCTCAATCCGCGCGGCTTTGCGCGCGTTCGATGGCGCGGCGCAGCATCACAGCGGCCACGTGTTTCTTGAATTCGACGGGACCACGATTGTCGGCCACCGGGTCGATGGCTTCGAGCATCGCGGCGACACAACCACTGACATCCCCATCCGCCAGCGCATTGCTTGCGCTTTCAGACCAGAGGGGTGTGTCCGCCAGATTGGTCATCGCGACCGAGGCCTGACCATTGCCAACCATCACGGCAGCTGCCGCTGTCGCATAATCACCGATCTTGCGTTTCTGCTTTTCATAGGCCTGACCCACACCGGCGCCCGGCACCGGGATCGAAATCCGGGTCAGGATTTCCTCATCGTCACGCGCAGTGAAGTAAGCGGCCTCATAAAACTCACGCGCGGCGACACTGCGGCGGCCATCGGGGCCAGACAGTTCAAACGTTGCGTTCAGGCATTGCATCAACCCCGGCATATCATTGCCCGGATCACCATTGGCGACATTCCCACCAACAGTTCCCACATATCTCACCTGAGGATCCGCAATCTGCAGCGCGGCCTCTCGGATCAACGGAATGGCTGTAGCCAAGCCGTCATGAGTGATCAGCTCATGCTGGGTCACCATTGCGCCAAGCGAAACCGTGTCGGCACCAACCTCGATGCCCTTCAGCTCCTCGATCGCTTGCAGATCGACTAGGTGGCCCATTTCGGCCATGCGCAGCTTCATCATCGGGATCAGGCTGTGCCCGCCCGCGATCACGCGTGCCTCATCTCCGTGTTCCTGCAAAATGCCAATGGCCGAGGCGATATCGCCTGGCCGGTGATACTCAAATCCGGCTGGTATCATGTTTTTCCTCCCTGGGTCCAAGCGGTATGCCTTGGGGGACCTGCCGTAAGGAAAGAACGCTGAAGCCATCCGTTCCAGCCAGTGGAAACGGAGAGCGCGGCTTATTTCACGAAATGCGAATGCGCTGCACGAGCTGCGATCAAAGGCCCAGCGCCTCGCGAATGTCCGTCAGGCGGGATCGGCTGACCGGCACCTTGGCTAGCGCATCGACTCCATCGAAATAGCAGGTGCCGTTATCCTTGTGCCTCTCGAACCGCGAGACCTGTTTAGGGTTCACCAGATAACTGCGATGAGCCCGCAAAAAACCGTCAGGCGCCAAGCGCGATTCAGCTTCGGTAATGGACCACGGGCAAAACAGTTTTTCGGCGTTTATATAGAGAACGGTGTAATGCCCTTCGGCCCGGATGGCTGCGATATTGGAAGGCTGGGCGAAAAAGGTTTGTCCTTCCCGCTCAAACGGTACCCCAGCCCGCAATGTGGGCTCTGGTTCCGGGGCAGGTTCCGGCGCGCTCGGCGATACCTCTGCTGCCGCAGGTTCGATGAAGGTGATGCCCGTTAGCAGGAATGCACCACAGATCAGGAACACGGAAACCGTGACCCCCATCGCCAGCACCTGATTGTTTAGCGCAGGTCCGGCGCGACCGGTGGTATCGCTTGCGACAAAGTCAGTCAGGCCGGTAGCGACGAAATGCATGGTGAAGACCGCCAACCCGAAACACACCGTTCCCAGCAGAATGTTGCGCTGCGTTCGGTTGTCATAGGCAACCCAGATTGCCAGCACCGACAAAACGACCGAGGCCAGGGTCGAAATCACCACGTCCCAAACATTGTAAACGGGGCGGCACAGCTCCATCCCGGCCATGCCGACGTAGTGCATGACAACAATCCCCAGACCCACGATCACGCCCGCACCAACCATTGTTCCCATCGTGCGGGGACGGAAATGCAGGATCAGCAGCGCAAGGCCAACCATCAGGATCGCGACCAGGGCTGAGATCAGGGTGATCAAAGCATCGTAGTAAAACAGGATCGGCAGTTGCAGGCCCAGCATGGCCACGAAATGCATCGACCAGATGCCACCGCCCAGAATGATCGCAGCCAACGCCACGACCAGTTTGCGTTTCTGATCGTCCAGTTTTGAGGCCCCATGCGTCAGATAAAGCCCTGTGAATCCAGCCATCATCGCAACAGCCAGAGACGCCGCCACAAGCCAAGCGTTATGAGAATAGTCCAACATTTGGATTTACACGCCCTCCCCGACGCGTGGGTGACGTTAGCAAACGGAATTGATTGCGACAATTGATGTTGGAAAGGAATTCCAACAGTACCGGCGCTGGTTTCGGTTTTTACCGACCCTTCGGGCTTAGGTGGCGGTCTTATTACTGAATAACGGCATCTTCCCATGCGGAAAGGAACTTTGTTCGTTTCAACCCGTCAAGAAAGGTCAGTAACGCAGGATCAAGGCCGATTGTCTCCCGCCCGTCAGAACCACCACTCGGCTGCAAAAGAGGAAGCGGGCTGGCCTCTTCGGCCACTGCTGGCCGCTCAGTTACGAGGTAACGCAGCAGCAACTCGGCTGCTTTGGGTTCTGGCGTGGCTTTCGAAACCATCGCTGTGCGCATCATAATTGTTTGAAAATCAGACGGTAATACGACCTCAAGGGCGTCTTTGCCCTCGGCTCGGACAGCGGCGTAACTGCCCAGAACATTGTAAGCAACCAGGATCGAGCCATCCGCTAGGTCATTGATCATTTCGCCCGAGCAGCAATAGAGCCGTACATCCAGGCCGCCCATAACCTCCATCAGGCGCCAATACGTCTCAGACGCGCGCGCATCCTGGGTTGCAAACAGATATCCCAGACCAGATTGGCGCACGTCATAGGTGCCAACTTTGCCCCGAAACTCTTCGGGTCGTTGGCGCAATGCCTCGATCAGGTTTTGCCGGGTCTGGGGGATGGGCTGCCCTTCAAACGCGGTTCGGTTTATCACGATTGTCGCGGGTTCCGAGGTGAATGCGAAAAGGCTGTGGTGCCATTGCGCCCAGTGCGGGACGGGGACATCGTCGATAGACAGGGCAAAGCCGTCATTTGCCAGTTTCAACTGCAGGTCCATCGCGCTCGAGATGATCACGTCGAAGGCATCGGGCGTTGCGCGGACACGACGGTTGATGTCGGCGGTTCCGGAAACGAGGTATTCGACACTAATCCGGGGGTTCTCCGCAACAAACCCCTCGATCACCGGCGCGAACAAAACAGTATCGGTGCTGGAAATCACCCGAAGGCGCGGACCTTCGGCGCTTTCATTAAAGACCAGACGGTCTTCCCAATCGTCGGCCCATCCGAGGCAGGGAACAGCCAACAAAACTAGAGCGATAAGATAACGCATGCGCCCCCCTTTGACCGGTTCTTTAGGATCAATGCGCCCCCATGCGCCGTTGCCACATCCTGCGCGATCGTCAACCCCAGCCCGGACCCGATGGTCCCAACGGCGTTCTGTCCGCGTTCAAACCGGCGCGTCAGCGTGTCGATTTCATCAGGCGGAAAGCCAGGACCCGAGTCGCGCACCTGAATCTGGGGGTCGGGATGTGCAATGATCGTGATCTCAACAGCGCTGTCAGATGGCGCGTATTTCATCGCGTTATCGACCATATTTCGAACAGCATTCTGGATCAGGATCGAGTCGCCCGAGTAAGGAACCGACGGCTCACCCGACAATGAAAGCGTCAGCTCTTTCATTTCGGCAATCGGGATCAGGCGCTGCACCAGATCGCGGATCAGAACGACCAGATCAATCTCTTCTCGTTCCAGATGATCCGCTCGGAAGGTGATCATCGCGTGATCCAGCAACTGCCCTGCCGCGCGCGAGCTTTCGTCGATGGCACGTACCATGGCCTTCAAGGCCTCACGGTTGTCTTCCCGTTCCACGCGGTGAAGGGTTGCCTCGGCATAAGACCTGACGGTGGCAAGCGGTGTTCGCACCCGGTGCGCGGCTTCGGCGATAAAGTCCTCGGATTGGCTAAGCGATTGGTCCAGACGGCCCATGAGCGAATTCAGCGACGTCACCAGCGGTGCCATCTCTTTTGGCACGGGTTTCTTGAACGGGCTTAGATCCTGCGGACCTCTGCGTGTGACCGAGGTCGTCAGTTTGTTCAACTGGCCGATCGTTGATGATGTCACCCAGAATGATAGCGCGGCGGTCAGCAGAAAGAACCCGATCCCCAAATACGCTGCGTTGCGTGAAATCTGATCCAGCGTGTCGGATAACGCGTCCTGCGTTTGCCCCAACGCGACCTCAATTTCGGTCTGGCGGCCCAAACCGACCAGCGTTCGGCTGGCGCTGACCTGACGGACACGCTCGCCGCGGACCTGACCGGTTTGAAAAGCCCATCTGCCTTCAATCGGGCCGTCTGCAAGGCTCAGATCATCGTAGCCTGACAAAAATTCTCCATCCTGATAAATGGCATAGAACACCCGGTCATCCGACGGCGTGCTGAGCATGGAAAACGCGGCATAAGGGATGTCCACCTCTAGCTGACCATCCCTAAGCGCTGCGGCATCAAGGATCGACGAGACGGACGCCCCCAATATATCGTCCTGTCCCTGTTGGGCGACTTTTGCGGCATAACTGCGCACCGTCAGGAACAATAGGATCGCCAGGACCGCCGCTCCGCCGATCAGCGTCAACACCAGTCGATTTCTTAGTGATCCCGAAACGGTTGCGCTAGTCGTCATGATCCAGCCTGTACCCCAGTCCACGCAAAGTCGTGATTTTCATGCGGGATTTTTCAAGATGCTTGCGCAGGCGTCCGACGTAGACCTCAATCGCGTTGTCCGACACGTTGTCATCATAAGAAAACAACCTGTCCGCCAGCTTCTGCTTGGAAAACACCTGACCCGGCGCGTTTATGAACAGCTCGATCATTCTCAGCTCGCGATTGCGAAGCGAGAGCGTGACACCATCGACGGTCAAATGACCAGCAACCGGATCAAAGATAATTCCGCCAACTTCAATCGTCGACTTTGAGCTTCCGGACTTCCGACGCAGAACGGCGCGGCAGCGGGCCTCAAGTTCCGCATGATCGAAAGGCTTGGTGACGTAGTCGTCCGCCCCCAGATCAAGCGAACCGATTCGATCCGAAACCTGACTGCGCGCAGTCAGAACGATCACCGGCGTGTCCAAACGGCTTGCCCGGTGCTGCCTTAGGAACTCGCGGCCATCCCCATCGGGCAACATTATATCCAGCAGGATAAGGTCGTATTCCTCGGTCGCAACAAAGGCGCGCGCATCCTCTAAATTTGCTGCGTTATCAACAACATGACCATCCAGCTGCATGCGGGAACTGATCGCGTTCGCGAGGTCGAGATTGTCTTCGACAAGCAGAAATTTCATGGGCGAAAATCAGTTTCTTTTTGCATGACAGGTTGATGTCAGGTTGGCGTGTTTAGGTGCAGGATAATCTGTGCCGCTGAGCGGCCAGTTGTCAAATGGGAGGACATAATGACAACATTTAACCTGGGCCGTCGGGCCCTGATCGCAGCTGTTGCAGCAATTGGTCTGGTTGGACCTGCCGCATCCGAAGAAGTCGTCGACAGCATCCACTTTCTGATCCCCGGCGGCGCCGGCGGTGGCTGGGACGGTACCGCCCGCGGAACTGGCGAGGCCTTGACCAATGCTGGTCTGGTCGGCACAGCATCTTATGAGAACATGTCGGGCGGCGGCGGCGGTAAAGCCATCGGCTTCTTGATTGAAAACGCCGACAGCAACCACGGCACGCTGATGGTCAACTCGACGCCCATCGTGATCCGCTCGCTGACCGGTGTGTTCCCGCATAACTTCCGTGACCTGACACTGGTCTCGGGCACAATCGGCGACTACGCAGCGATTGTTGTAGGCAAAGATAGCCCGATCAACTCGATGGCGGACCTGCTGGCGGCTTATGACGCGGATCCGGGCGCAACCGCGATCGGTGGCGGCTCGGTTCCAGGCGGCATGGACCATCTGGTCGCCGCAATGGTCATGGAAGCTGCAGGCAAGGATGCGTTGGGCGTGAAGTACATCCCTTATGACGCGGGCGGAAAAGCTATGGCTGCCTTGCTGTCGGGTGAGATCGCCGCACTGTCGACCGGTTTCTCGGAAGCTGTCGATCTGGCGAACGCAGGTGAGGTTAAAATCATCGGTGTGACCGCAGAGGAACGCGTTGATGCAGCACCTGATGCACAGACCATGAAAGAACAGGGCATCGACACCACTTTCGTGAACTGGCGTGGGTTCTTTGCTGCCCCCGGCCTGCCCGAGGACAAGCTGGCCGCCTATCAGCAAGCCATCGCCAAGATGTACGATACGCCCGAATGGGAAGAGGTTCGTGCCCGTAACGGCTGGGTCAACATCCACAACTCGGGTGCCGATTTCGAAGCGTTTCTGGAAGGTCAGGAACAGCAGATCAGCGACCTGATGAAGAAGCTGGGCTTCCTCTGAGGCAATCTACGGCAGAGCGTTTGGTCGCTCTGCCGTCCCAAAAAACTAAGATACATGGGAGGGGACGTTATGGCGCTGGATCGCTGGATCGCGCTTATTTTATTGGGTGTTTGCCTAACGTATGGGTACACCGCCTGGTTCACGATGGACGGAAGTCTTCCTCCTTTCATGCAGAGAAATCCGATCTGGCCCAGCACATTTCCAAAGGTGCTGTCTATTCTAGGCGTGGTCGCGTGTTCGATCATCCTGCTTGGCTTTGAAAAGAGCGAGGTCAAAGAGGCCGATATCGATTACCGCAGACTTGGGGAATATCATCTGGGTCAGGCAATTTCTCTTCTGGTGCTCATGGTTGTCTATGCCCTGTGCCTGCGCCCGGTCGGTTTTCTGATCGCGACATCCAGCTTCCTGATCCTCGGGTCTTTCATTCTGGGTGAACGCAAGTGGCACATCATGCTGCCTGTCGCGTTCGTGGCAACCGGATCCGTCTGGTATCTGGTTCAGGAAGTTCTTGGAATTTATATGCGCCCCCTGCCGGGCGTGTTCGGAGGCTGACATGCTTGAAGGACTTCTGATCGGCCTGCAAACGGCATTCTCAATTCAAAACCTGCTGATGGTTGTCGCGGGCTGTCTGATCGGCACGTTTATCGGCATGCTTCCGGGTCTGGGCCCAATGTCGATCATCGCAATCATGATCCCAGTTGCTATTTCGATGGGCGATCCATCCGCCGCACTGATCCTGTTGGCAGGCGTTTACTATGGCGCGATCTTCGGCGGCTCGACGTCGTCCATTCTGCTGAATGCGCCGGGGGTCGCGGGCACCGTGGCCTCAAGCTTTGACGGTTACCCAATGGCCCGGCAGGGCAAGGCGGGCAAGGCCCTGACCATCGCAGCAATCGCCAGTTTCGCAGGCGGCACGATCGGTGCCATTTTGCTGATGGTCTTTGCTCCGGCACTGTCTTCGGTCGCTCTGCTGTTCCATTCCGCCGAATACTTCGCGCTGATGGTGGTAGGTCTTTCGGCCATCGCAGCCTTTGCCGGTTCGGGGCAAGTTGCAAAGGCCATCATCATGACGACCATGGGATTGATCATGGCCACCGTCGGAGAGGGGGCGCTGTTCAATCTTCCGCGTTTCACAATGGGCATCATGGACCTGCAATCCGGGTTTGGCTTCATCACTCTGGCCATGGCAATGTTCGCCTTGCCCGAAGCGTTGTTCCTGGTGCTTAAACCCAAAGACCTGAAAGGGGATGACGGCAAGATCAAGGATCTGCGCATAACCAAGGCCGAGGCAAAGGCAATCACCCCGGTCATCGGTCGCCAATCGGTGCAGGGCTTCTTTATTGGCGTCCTGCCCGGCGCGGGCGCGACAATTGCCAGTTTCCTCGGCTATGCGGTGGAACGGAACATTGCCCCCAAGGATGAGCAGGAGGAGTTCGGTAAAGGCTCGATCAAAGGTCTGGCCGCACCCGAATCGGCGAATAACGCGGCCTGTACCGGATCTTTTGTGCCGCTGCTGACACTGGGCATTCCCGGTTCCGGGACAACGGCGATCCTTCTGGGTGCCTTGATTGCCCTGAACGTCACCCCGGGCCCGCGTCTTATGCTGGATGAGCCTCAGATCTTCTGGGCGGTGATCATGTCGATGTTCATTGGCAACCTCGTCCTGCTGATCCTGAACCTGCCGCTGATCCCCTACATCGCCAAAGTGCTGGCAGTTCCGCGCAACTATTTGATCCCGTTCATTTTGTTCTTCACGCTGATGGGCGCCTATATCGGGCAGAACAATGCCACCGAATTGCTGATCCTGGTGGGTTTCGGCGTATGCGCAACGGCCCTGAAGTTCGCTGACTATCCGCTGGCACCCCTGCTGATCGGGTTCATCCTTGGCGGCATGATGGAGGATAACTTTTCGCGCTCGATGCAGCTTTATGATGGCATCGCGTTTATCTGGGAACGTCCGATGACCTTGGGACTGCTTGCCATTGCCGTCCTGCTGGTTCTGCTACCCAGCTACCGCGCACGTCGTGCACGGGCACGGGCCGCTGGTGTGGCTGATGGGGACTGAACCGCTTAGGGGTGTTCGGGTTCTTGATCTGACAAACGTGCTTGCTGGCCCGTATTGTTGTTACCAACTGGCCCTGATGGGGGCCGAGGTGATCAAGGTCGAACGCCCCAATAGCGGTGATCTGGCGCGTGTGCTTGGGGCTGATCCTGACCGGAACAAAGCCGGTATGGGGGTCAGCTTTCTGGCGCAGAACGCGCAGAAAAAATCGGTCACGCTGGATATGAAATCCAGTCGGGGCAAGGCTCTGCTAAAGCAGCTTGTGAAAACGGCGGATGTTCTGGTTGAAAATTTCCGGCCCGGCGTGATGGATCGGTTGGGTCTGGGGTATGACGTTCTGCGTACCGAAAACCCTGCCTTAATCTATTGCGCAATAAGCGGGTTCGGGCAGGACGGTCCGCGCCGCGACGACCCGGCCTATGACCAGATCGTTCAGGGCATCAGCGGGGTCATGTCGATCACCGGCGCGGCGAACACGGCACCCTACCGCGTTGGCTATCCGCTGGCTGATACGGTCGGGGGACTGACGGCCGCCTTTGCGGTAAGTGCCGCATTGAACGCAAATCCCCGTGGCGCGTTTCTGGATATTGCCATGTCCGAGGCCGTGATCTCGACCATGGGATGGGTTGTGTCCAACTACCTTGTCGGCGGTGTGATGCCCGGCGCGCATGGCAATGAAAACACAACCTCGGCACCGTCCGGTACCTTCGCCACATCCGACAGCCCGATCAACATCGCCGCCAATCGCGATGAGCAATGGCAAGCCCTCGCCCGGCATCTTGGCCGCGAGGACTTGCTGGATGACCCCGATTACGCGACGCGCGAAGATCGCAAACGAAACCGCCACGCTTTGCGGGATGAGTTGGAGAATTCCCTAAAATCGCGTCCCGCAAACGAGTGGGTCAGCGCGTTAAACGGCCTCGGCGTACCCACGGGGCAAGTTCTGACAGTCCCCGAGGCGTTGGCGGACGAACAACTCTCTGACCGGGGGTTAATTGGAACTCTGCACGTGCACGGAGAGGACATGCAGCTGGCTGGCAGCCCTGTGGTGATGGACGGGCACCGAAACATGCCACGGGCCGCGCCACCAAAACTGGGCGCAGACAATGCTGTGATCTGGTCCGAACTTGGCTTGTCTGCAGACGAGATCGAAGAACTGGCTAAGGATGGTGTAATATGAGCGATGTTTCCGACTGGTGGAGCACATCCATCATTGACATGGAACCCGGACGCATCGCCCTGCGCGGTGAACCCATCGAGGACCTGATCGGCAACCTCAGTTTCGCTGAAATGATCTGGTTTCTGGTTCGCGGCAACCGCCCGTTACCCGCGCAGGCAGATTTGTTCGAAGCGGCCCTGGTCGCCGCCGTGGATCACGGACCACAGGCACCTTCCATTGCGACGGCCCGGATGGCTGTAACTTGCGGTTTGCCTTTGAACAACGCAATGGCCAGCGCGGTGAACATGCTGGGCGACATCCACGGCGGCGCCGGTGAGCAGGCGGTTGAGCTGTATCACTTTGTCGGGTCGCATTCGGGCGGGATCGGTGCAGCGATTGACGACTGGATCGACGACCACGGAAAGATACTGCCGGGTTTCGGCCACCGGTTTCACACACCGACCGATCCACGCGCACCGCGGTTGATGGCCCTGGTCTCTGAGGCAGTAGAACGCGGCGCCTGTGACGGACGTTTCCGAAAAATCGCTTTGGATATCGAGGCAGAGCTTGCACGTCGCAAAGGCAAACCCGTCCCTATGAACATCGACGGGGCCACGGCTGTCATCTACGCAGAGCTTGGGTTCGAAGCACCGCTTGCGCGTGGTTTGTTTTGCCTCTCCCGGTCAGTCGGCATACTGGCACATGCGTGGGAGCAAATGCAGCAAGGTGGCCGCAACAAAGGCCCCACACCTCCGACATACCGCTGGACTTATGTCAGGAACTCCCCTGAGGAATAGCGCGTCAGGCCTGTTTTTCAACCACGGGCTCGACGTCAGGGCGGACCGGTTCCACATCCAATTCGATGATCTCGGGATCAACCGGTTCCTCGACGTCTTCCACTTCAACCTCGACCTCAGCTTCCGGCTCACTGCTGTCTTCCAATGCACCAACGATCAGAGGCAGCATATGGACACCAGTCGCGCTTGTGATTTCGGGCGTTTGCGGTGTTTGCCAGCTGAGCGTGTCAAAGCTGCTGCAGTTCTGACAGACCGGAGCCCACTCGGGCTGGATGTCATGACAATTGTCGCAGACCCATTGTGGCCCGCGCGGTGCAGTCAGCGCCTTGGCCAGCCAACCCTGTACTACTGCGTCCGAGGACCCCTCGCCCCGTTCAATAGCGGCCATCAACGTGTAACCGCGCGCATCCGCCTGCTTTTCGACCACATCGCCCAGCGCGCGACGCGCCTCGGGGAAGTCTTCAGCCACGATATTCAGCTCCGCCAAAATCAGACGGGTTTCCATATTCTCAGGGTGAATGCGGGTCAGCGCGGTAAAGCGTTTGATCCGCTGCTCTGGCGTTTCATCCGGCGCAATCTCGGCAAAGACATGGGCGAGGTCGGGGTGCGGCTGCACCTCCCACGCTTTTTTCACGATTTTGGTCGCATTGCGCGGTTTGCCTTTTTCGATGTAAGCACGCGCTGCCATTGCGGCCGCCGGCACCAGATCAGGAGACAGGCGGTTCGCCTCAATCGCGCGCTCTTGCTGCTCGACCGTGGCGTTCTCGTCCAGAATCCCCTTGGCCTCGGACAGGGCCAGCACAGCATCGCGGCGCTTGAACACGTCGCGCGGCAGGTGGCCGGATTTCAACTTGGCTGTCAGTGTCGACCGCGCGCCTGCCCAATCCTGCGCCTTGGTCTGCAGACCCAGCAGAATGTCCTGTGTTTCCAGATGGCGCGGCTTCATGGCCAAGGCTTTTTCGGCCAGTTTGCGGGCGGTTTCGTCATCCCCTTCGGCCAGTTTCTGTTTCATGATACCGCGCACACCGACAAAGCGGGTTGCATTGTCCGTCACCAACTTTTTGTAGGTGTCAGCCGCCTTTTGGGTGTCACCGTTCATCTCGGCAGCCTGAGCCACCAGCAGGTTGGTCAGCTCGGGTTTGTTCAAAAGCCGCTCCGCCTTGGTGGCCTTGTTCAAAGCCACGCGCCCTTCGCCCGATGCCAGCGCCATCAGACCATCGGACAACGCTTGATACCCGCGCTGCTCGCGGCTGCGGTCGAAATAGCGCGAGAGTGCCGTTTCGTCTCCGTTGAGGAACTTCAGCGTGGCGATCAACAGGGTCAGCAGCTTGAACAAAAGCCAAACTGCAAAAACCAGAACGCCCAGTGCGATGACCGATTGCAACGGCCCCAAAGTGTACTCCGTCCCGCCGGCTGTGATCTGTACACCACCGCTGGTTTCCATGAGGGAACCCGCACCCACGGCCAGAAGACCGATAATCGCAACAAAAACTAGAATCTTAAACAGTGACCACAGCATGGCAGGTCCTTCAGTTCGAGTTCACGCTAGGCTGAAGCGCATTGGCGGCATCCACCGCGGAAACCCGCGCCTGGGCTGCCTGCTCCCAATCAGCCATAGCTGCCTGCGCCGCTTCGGGCAGGGATTTAAGTTCGGTCAGGGCCGTTGAGACGTCGCCACTGGACAGAGCCGACTCGGCACGAGACAGGATCGCATCCGGACCATCGCCATCTTGTGGGGTGACCGAACGCGCCCCGGTCTGTCGCTGCAGGAACGCCACCAGACCAGTGGCTTTGTCCGCATCCCGTGCTTCCGCCAACGCGGTTCGCGCAGCGGGTGAGAACGATGCCCGCAAGGTCGACACGCTTGCAACACCCTTATCGGCGGGGCCGGATAGCGCCTCAGGCACATCAACGCCGCCTGCCTTCAGTTCGGCGACAAGGTCTGCGTAAGGCTGACCAGCATCCAGTTGACCATGCAGGCGCGACAGGATCGCCGCGTTGGTCGCTGCCAGAGCCTCTGCCGAGGCTTTCGCCTCAAGCGTTTGTGCGTCCGACACCATTTTTTCCACTTCGGCCCGCTGCGCCGCCAGTGAGTCCTGCAATTTTTTCAGTTCGGCCTCAAAGGCTGCCGACGTTTCGGGGGACGCGCCTTGGGTCAGAGCGTCGCTTTCAATTTTACTTAGGCGGCTGGCCAAAGGATCAATCTTGCCCGCCAGCTCATCGACACTGGATTTGAGCGTATCCAGGTCAGAGGTGATCGGTGTCACCTGATCGGTCAGCGCTGAAATCTTACTGTCGACGCCAGATTTGTCGGACAGGGATTTGGTCAGCGCCTCGATCTGAGTGGACTGATCGTTGAGCTTCGCCTCGAGCGTCGTAAGCGCATCTGTATCACCAGATCCGAACAAGCCCGCGCTGCCGGCTGCAAACCCGATTCCCGCCGCGATAACACCGCCGAGCAAAGCGGGGACGAATCCACTGCGTTTTTCTTCCTGCTGCGACTCTTCACGATGCGATTTTTCCGGCGGCGCGGAGTTCTCTTCCTGGGTCAGTTCCACAGCCGCTTCGGCTTCGGCTTCGGCTTCGGCTTCGGCTTCGGCTTCGGCTTCGGCTTCGGCTTCGGCTTCGGCTTCGGCTTCGGCTTCGGCTTCGGCTTCGGCTTCGGCTTCGGCTTCGGCTTCGGCTTCGGAAAGGGCCTTTTCTAGCGGCTCATCCGCGTCAACGACTGTCTCATCACGCTGCGAGGTGAATTCAACTGTTTCGTCCGACTTGGGGTCTTCCACCGGCTCGACTGCGAATGTTTTCTACACGGCACCCGCCCCGGACCCCTGCTCACACCCAATTTCATATGA
>NZ_OMPH01000025.1:0-153284 GCF_900312795.1 Ruegeria sp. AU67 | reverse complement strand
AGGCTGAAGACGTGCCATCTGTTCGTCCGTCAGCCAGAATAGGTTGCTCATGATATACCCCTGAAACTCAGGCGCTTGAATCACGCAACCGAGAGGGCGACAACCAAATTAATGGGTCCAGAACCTAACAGGGGCAGATCAGAAAAACCGTATGAGAAAGATATGCTGCGATGTCGTCATAGAATAAGACAGCCCTATTACCGGGTGCACGTCAATACCTTTGATTTATTGATGCTGACAGAGAAAGCGTCCGATTAGAAAATCAGACGCTTTCCCACCACTATGAAAACAAGGGGATTTTGATACTTGGGCGACAAAGACCTTGTATTTGGGCGAAAAATGCGCCGATTTGGGTCTCAATTGCTTGGTGCATCACACACGACGCTGAATTTCACGACATCAGCCACATTTTGAATGACCGCAGCTGCGGCAGGTCATGCAGCCCTCGATCATCACCATGTCGTACTGGCCGCAGGATGGGCAGGCTTTGCCGCGTGGCGCGTCCATGTTGACGACCTGAGCCTGGGGGTCGGATTTGAGCGCCATGCCCTCGCCCTCAAGAAAGCCGATATTGATCATGTGCTGTTCGATCACGCCACCAATTGCGGCCAAGATCGACGGGATATACTTGCCCTGAACCCAAGCACCACCGCGCGGGTCGAATACCGCTTTTAGTTCTTCCACCACAAAAGACACATCCCCACCCCGGCGGAATACGGCCGAGATCATGCGGGTCAGCGCCAGCGTCCAGGCGTAATGCTCCATGTTCTTCGAGTTGATGAACACTTCGAACGGACGGCGACGGCCACCAATGACAATGTCATTGATCGTCAAGTAGATCGCATGTTCGCTGTCGGGCCACTTCAACTTATAGGTCGAGCCTTCCAGAGATTGTGGGCGATCCAGCGGCTCCGACATGTAGATCACGTCGCCACCGTCAATTTCATGCGGTGCGCTTGCACTTTCACCCGGCGCTTTGTCTTCGCTTTCCGACACGGTCAGGACGGATCCCGTCACATCGTTCGGACGATAGGTCGTGCACCCTTTGCACCCCTGATCCCAGGCCTGAATGTAGACATCTTTGAAAGCGTCAAAGCTGATGTCCTCGGGGCAGTTGATCGTCTTCGAGATCGAGCTGTCGATCCATTTCTGCGCCGCGGCCTGCATCTTGACGTGATCGGACGGGGACAGCGTCTGTGCGTTGACGAAATAGTCTGGCAGCTCTTTGTCGCCGAATTTGTCGCGCCACATCTGCACCGCGTAGTCCACGACCTCTTCTTCAGTGCGCGAGCCATCCTTTTGCAGGACCTTCCGCGTATAGGCATAGGCAAAGACCGGCTCGATCCCTGACGACACATTCCCTGCATAGAGAGAAATCGTACCGGTCGGAGCAATCGAAGTCAGCAAAGCGTTGCGAATACCGTGTTCGCGAATTGCATCGCGCACGTCATCATCCATCTGCTGCATCGTGCCGCTTTCCAAGTATTTCTCGGCGTCGAATAGGGGGAACGCCCCTTTTTCCTTCGCCAAGTCGACCGACGCCAGATACGCGGCGCGCGCAATCGCTTTCAACCAGAGCTCGGTCTGACGCGCGCCCTCGTCCGATCCATAGCGCAGACCCAGCATCAGCAGAGCATCCGCCAGTCCGGTCACGCCCAGCCCGATACGGCGCTTGGCCTGCGCCTCGGCGGCCTGTTCCGGCAGCGGGAACTTCGACGCGTCGACAACGTTGTCCATCATGCGGACGGCTGTCGCGACCAGCTCTTGCAGGGCAGCCTCATTCAGATGGGCCGCATCTTCGAACGGCTCTGCCACAAGACGGGCAAGGTTGATCGAACCCAGCAGGCACGCGCCATAAGGCGGCAAGGGCTGCTCGCCACACGGGTTTGTCGCCGCGATGGTTTCGGCATAGCTGAGGTTGTTGGCCTTGTTGATCCGGTCGATGAAAATCACACCCGGTTCGGCATAGTCATAGGTGGCCTGCATGATCTTGTTCCACAGATCACGCGCTTGAACTGTGTGATAGACCTTGTCGTCGAACACCAGCTCCCACGGGCCATCGGCTTTGACAGCTTCCATAAAGGGATCGGTTACCAGCACAGACATGTTGAACATGCGCAGGCGTGCAGGGTCGGACTTGGCCGTGATGAACTGTTCGATATCCGGGTGGTCACAGCGCATGGTCGCCATCATCGCACCCCGGCGCGAACCTGCGGACATGATGGTGCGGCACATCGCGTCCCATACATCCATAAAGCTCAGAGGCCCGGATGCATCCGCCGCGACCCCATGCACATCCGCTCCGCGCGGGCGAATGGTCGAGAAATCATAGCCGATCCCCCCACCCTGCTGCATGGTCAGCGCGGCCTCTTTCAGCATATCGAAGATACCGCCCATGCTGTCCGGCACCGTGCCCATGACAAAGCAGTTAAACAGCGTCACACGTCGCGCAGTGCCTGCGCCAGCGGTGATACGGCCAGCAGGCAGGTATTTGAAATCTTCCAGCGCTTCGAAGAACTTCTGCTCCCAATGCGCCGGGTCTTTTTCGACCTGCGCAAGATCGCGAGCGATACGCCGCCAGCTGTCCTCAACCGTTTGGTCAATGGGAGTGCCATCGGCCTGTTTGAAACGATATTTCATGTCCCAGATCTGCTCGGCGATGGGGGCGGCAAAGCGGCTCATTGGTGATTCCCTGTTCTGAAAGAGGTATCCAGATTATCCCAGATCACACCTTAACCACAACACCTTGATGACAGGCTTTCTTGAGCTACAATGTATAGACGGTCTTGGGACGACTCTGTGGGAAAGCTGTGGATAAATTCGTAAACCTCATAAAACTATCGGTCGGATCGGAAAGCGTCGACACGCTGATGGCATGGCAGGACAGCCGCAAGCCGCATTATGAAGACGGCCTGCCGCGCCACGTCACCCGGATGTGGCCCAAACGCGAGGCCGAGATTCTGAACGGCGGATCAATCTATTGGGTGATCAAAGGTGTCGTACAGTGCCGCCAGAAGATCCTGCGGCTGGACGAAGTGCGCGGCGAGGACGGTATACGCCGCTGCGCCATCGTGCTGGACCCTGAGGTGCACCGCACACAGAATGCCTTGAAACGCCCGTTCCAAGGGTGGCGATACCTCAAACCCGAAGATACGCCTGCCGATCTTCCCAAAGGACGGGCCGAGGATGATTCCCTGCCTGACGATCTGAATCGCGCGTTGGCGGACATCGGCGTGCTGTAATCAGCTCAGCCGGTCAAGCAATTCGGAAAGAACCTCTTTTTCACCCACACCATAGCTGGCAACCCGACTACGCCACAGCGTGGCCTGTGATTGCAGGATCAAGCCGTCCGACAGGATTTTTAGGTGGTTTGCGCGCAATGTCTCACCTGTCGAGGTGATATCGGCAATCGCCTCGGCGGTTTCGTTCATCACAGTGCCTTCGGTTGCGCCCTGGCTGTCGACCAGAGTGTAATCTGCAACCCCCGCGTCCGTCAGAAACTCGCGCACCAATCGGTGGTATTTGGTCGCAATCCGCAACCGGTGCCCGTGGGTTTTGCGAAACGCTGCCGCGGCAGCATCGAGATCGTCCAGGGTTTCGACATCGACCCAACAGGCAGGGGTCGCAATGATCAGATCCGCTTTGCCGAAGCCCAACTCGGAGACTTCTTCAATCTGCTGTTCCCACCGTGGCAATTTTTCGTGTACCAGATCTGTTCCGGTGACACCCATATGAATGCGGCCAGCTGCCAGTTCGCGGGGGATTTCCCCGGCAGACAGCAAGATCAGCGAGACTCCGTCGATCCCTTCAACCTTACCGGCATATTCGCGGTCTGATCCGCTGCGCGACAATGTGATGCCGCGCTTTTCGAACCACGAAAAGGTCTTATCCATCAATCGGCCCTTCGAGGGCACGCCCAGTTTCAAGCTCATTGCGCGGCCTCCTCGATTTCCAGCATCAGGTCGGGACGCAACACGCCGCCAACAGCTGGAATTTCTGCCCCGTTGCCCAGTTGTCGCGTCAGCGCATCATAACGCCCGCCGGTGGCAATCGGAGGCAAATCGGGGCGACCTTCGGCATAAAACCCAAAGACAAACCCGTCGTAATACTCCATCGACGTACGCCCATAGGCAGCCTCGAAATCCAACCGACTCACGTCAACACCACGCGCCTGCAGGGCGGCAATTCTTGCCTCAAGCCTGTCCAGCGCCGGGGTGATCTGAGGCAGGTCAACGGCCACATCCCGCAACTGCTCCAAAGCAAAGGGCATGGTTTCCCGAACGGTCAGCAGAGATTCCAGGCCTGCAAGCTCGTTGTCAGAAATCGGTGGCGTGTCGCGATCTTCGCGCAATGCGTCGATGCGCGCCTCGATCTCGGCAGCGCGGCGTTTGCCGATCATAGGAACGTCAAACCCCATCGGGTCTGCGGCCTCCAAAAGCATTGTGCGGTGTTCCGGCGCGGGCTTTCGCCCGGCGAACCGATCGAGCAGGACGCGGAACCGACGTGGACGCCACAGGTGGCGCATCAGCGCGGCCTTGCGCCGATCCGTGGTGCGCAGCCCCTGAACAGCCGCCGTCAGGATGCCGATGTCACCGGTTGCCGCGCGCAGGGGCAGCCCCCGCAATTGCAGGGCAAACAGGGAAAACACCTCGGCATCGGCCCCGGCGGGATCATTGCGGTCAAAAACTTCATAACCGACCTGAATATATTCGTTGGACCGATCCGGGTCATGCTCTTGCCGACGAAAAACTTCACCAGAATAGGTATAACGTGCGGGTTCAGCCCCTTCGGTCATGTGCATCTGCACGACCGGCAGGGTGAAATCCGGGCGCAGCATCTGCTCACCTCGCAACGCATCCGAAGTCACATAAGCACGCGCGCGGATGTCTTCGCCATAAAGGTCCAGCAACGTTTCAGCCGGTTGCAGCAAGGGCGTATCCACAACCTGCGCCCCGGCGGCTTCAAACCGGACACGCATCATCGCGGCGCGGGCCTGTATCTGGGAACGATTGGGCATCGGTCAGTCCTGACTGTCCAGAATTTCGCGCACTTTGGCGACCAGATCACCACGTGACACTTCGAACTGGCTGGGGCGTTCTTTCCATTCCTCGAGCGTAGCGCTTTCGGCAATCTTCGCGCCCAGGATCAGGTCCTTGATCTGCACGATCCCATTGGCCTTTTCGTCACCGCCCTCTATCACTGCAATCGGAGAGTTCCGTTTATCCGCATATTTCAGCTGATTACCGAAGTTCTTGGGATTACCCAGATAAACCTCTGCTCGGATACCTGCGTTGCGCAGTTCTGCCACCATAGCCTGATAATCGGCCATCCGGTCGCGATCCATAACGGTCACGACTACAGGCCCTGTGGCCTGTGCGGCGATCCTGCCTTTTTCGCGCAAGGCTGCCAGCAGACGGTCGACCCCGATGGAGACGCCGGTTGCCGGAACTTCCTGCCCGGTGAAGCGTTTGACCAGATCGTCATAGCGACCACCACCCGAAACCGATCCGAATTGCCGCTTGCGGCCTTTCTCATCGAAAATCTCAAAGGTCAGCTCGGCCTCATAAACCGGCCCGGTATAGTAACCCAGACCGCGCACGACCGAAGGGTCAATCTCGATCCGGTCCGCGCCGTATCCGCCCGCATCCAACAAGGTGCCGATCTGTTCCAACTCGGCGATCCCGTCCGCGCCGATCTTGCTGTCGCCTACGGCGGCGCGCAAGTTGGCCAATGTTCCGGCGGTTTCCGCGGCCTTGGAGGTCAGAAACGCGATCACCGGCTCAGCCTGATCCTCGCTAAGACCAACACCGTCGATAAACGCGCCAGAGGCGTCCAGACGGCCTTTGGTCAGCAGCTCTCGCACGCCCTGCTCGCCGACTTTGTCGAACTTGTCGATGGTGCGCAGAACGTTGTCGCGGGCAGCGACGTCTTCACCAAGCCCCATCGCCTCAAGCACGCCGTTCAGAACTTTGCGGTTGTTGACCCGCACAAGATAATCGCCGCGCGGAATGCCGACGGTCTCAAGCGTGTCCGACAGCATCGCGCAAATCTCGGCGTCAGCGGCCATCGAGGCCGTTCCCACCGTATCCGCATCGCATTGATAAAACTGGCGATAGCGCCCCGGCCCCGGCTTTTCATTCCGCCAGACTGGTCCCATCGCATAACGACGATAAGGCGTCGGCAAATCGTTGCGGTGCTGCGCGTAAACCCGGGCCAAAGGCGCGGTTAGGTCATAGCGCAGGGCCATCCAGTCGCCCTTGTCATTTTCGTCGACTTCCTGCCACGCGAACACACCCTCGTTCGGGCGATCTACATCCGGAAGGAATTTGCCCAGCGCCTCGACGGTTTCAACCGCGCTGCTTTCCAGGGCGTCAAACCCGTAACGATGATAGACATCCGCAATAGCCCGCAGCATCTCGGTGCGCTGCGTGACTTCCTGGCCGAAATAGTCGCGGAACCCTTTTGGCGTTACGGCCTTGGGGCGGGGCTGTTTCTTGGGCTTGGCCATGTGGGACGTCCTTGGGAGTTGCCTTGTTCCGCGCGCGGTCTATCCCATGGCCTGCATCGGGGCAAGGCGCGCTTTCGCTGGCCATGCGCTGTCCGGGTCGCTATGACCGGCCTAAGACACAGGAGTCCCCCATGCAGCATCTGGAAGAGCAGATCGCCCATCTTGCCCGTACGGTCGAAGACCTCAACTCGGTCGTCACCCGCCAACAGGACGAGATTGATCGTTTGACACGCCGTGTCGAAATGCTGATGCGCCGCGAAGGCGAACGGTCGCAGGAAGGCTCGGGCGGGATCGTTTTGGGCGACGAACGCCCGCCGCACTATTGAGGTTTGACTGATGGCGAAAGATGTGAACGGTGACCTCTGCGTCTGGATTTCCACAACAGTAAACAACATCAACGCAATTCAAGCGGTTCTCCGAAAGGAGTTTGGCGATACTTGGTTGAGGGGGCGATCTCCGGAAGAACAGGAATGGTCCAGCAGAATGATTGATGAATCTGGTGGCTGGAAGCGTGGGGAAATCCTGACCAAAGAACAGGTTGGCGATGTTTGGTATTTCAATGCACATCCCGAATATGTCCCGCCTCCGTTCATCAGTGGCGGTGGTTATCCACTAGTATCCGAGTCGGCAAAGGCTGTTCTTGAACAGTTCGATCTAGGAGAAACGGTCTTTCACCCGCTGACAGTGATGGATTCAGACGAGGCCCGGCTGTCAACACCAGAGCCGTATTGTTTGCTGAATGTGGGCAACAAACGAACCATGGGCAATTATGAAGCGCTTGGCCCGGAAGGCGATATTCAAGCGCCTCTAAACTGCCGAGGAGGCGGGATAGCGTATCTTCCGGTAAGCGGGAAAGAAGACCAGTTGGTCGTTACTCCTGAAGCGGTAAGTGGCCCAGACATATGGCTGGACCCCAAAGTCCCTTCACTACTGTTCCTGTCCGACCGCCTTGTCGCTGGCCTCAAGGCCGCCGGGATGGAAAAAGGTTGGGCTCTGGTTCGTTGTGCGGTGGGCACGCTCTAGCGCGCCCAAAATCACCGCAGGTCACAACCCCAGCGTCGATTTCACCGCGTTGTCGACCACTCCGCCCAAAAGCGCATCCTTATCTGTGGCGCATCCTTCTGACAGCGCGGCTATGAAGGCTTCACGCAACTGGGCCTTTTCCTCATCTGTGGCCGCATGATCTTCGATATTGATCTGGCGATTGTGGAGAGACAGGGCAGTCATCTTTGCGACAACAGTCACAACAAATTCTTCATCACCATCCGCTTCTTCTGCAATCGAGGCGCAAGTATAGTGCATGACGGGCAATGCATCCTGTACCATCTGCTCAGCCGCCTCATCGGCCGCAGCCACACACGGAGCCGCCAGGATTGCGGCGAAAGCGGACATTTTGAGTTTGAAAAAACGCATCACAATCACTTCCAGTTATGTCCAATAATAGCTCCGGCCACGCCACCAATCGCTGCGCCTTTTCCGTCACCGACAATCGCTCCAACACCTGCGCCGATCAGCGCGCCCTCAAGGGTCTTCTTTTTCTTCTTGTCGTCCGCCGACGCGACCGAGGCTGCAACCAAGGCCAGCGATGCCGCCGCCGCGAACAAAACTCTTCTGAAATTGAGACCTGCAATTGTCATATCAACACCCTCCTGCGGCATGACCCAAAGACATCTCTGTTGGGTCAGCCTAGCGGGGTGCTAACTGTCTGGCAACAAAGAGAGGTCAGATCTCTTCGACGGACAGAATACCTTCCAGCGATTTTATCGCGCCTTTGATCTGCGGGTTAATCGGAAACTCAACACCCAGGTCCATTTCGACATCACCTGGCAGGCTTGGGTCCAGTAACAACAATTGGATCGGTCCGCGCGCCGCGCCTTTGGCGGCAGTTGCGGCATCCTCAAGGACTTTTGCCACGGTTGGCACCGCTTGCGCTGCGTCAACAAAGATACGCAGCCCCGTTGCCCCGGCTTCTGCCACCACAGAATCCGCCGGGCCGACTGAGCGCCCCAACAGCTTGAGCTGGTCAGCTTCCATCGTCGCTTCGGCGGTCAGCACCACCTGCGCTCCGGTTTCCAGATACTCGCGTGACTTTTCGAGCGTTTCCGAAAACAGAGTGACCTCGTAAGCGCCCGTCGGATCCGACAATTGCGCAAAGGCGAACCGGTTTCCACGCGCGGATTTACGCTCTTGCCGTCCGGCAACAACACCAGCCATTTTGGCGATAAAGGGGCCAGAGCGTGCTTTTTCGGTCACCTCATCCAGCGTGAGAACCTGCTTTCGCTTCAGCGCGGGCATATAGTCGTCCAACGGATGGCCCGACAGGTAAAAACCGATGGCTTTGAATTCTTCGCTCAGACGTTCCGCCGGCAGCCAGTCTGGCGAAGGCGACAGGCGCGGTTCGGGCAGGTCATCGCCCGCCTCGCCAAAAAGCGACACCTGGTTCGAGTTCTTCTGGTCATGGATGGCGGCCGAATACTGCACCAGCGGATCGAGGCTTTCGAAAACGCGACGGCGGTTCTTGTCGAGCTGATCGAAGGCCCCTGCCCGCGCCATCATCTCAAGCGGGCGCTTGCCGACCCTCTTCAGATCAACCTTGCGGGCAAAGTCGAACAGGTTCACGAACGGCTTGCCTTCGCGACCAGCGACCACAAGGTTCATCGCTTCGACACCCACATTCTTTAGCGCGCCCAGCGCATAGACCAGATGCCCGTCCACCACGTCGAATGTCGACAGCGACCGGTTCACGCAAGGCGGTACATAAGGCAGTTCCAGCCCCTTACGGACCTCTTCGAAGTATACGGCCAGCTTGTCGGTCAGGTGGATATCGCAGTTCATGACACCCGCCATGAACTCGACCGGGTGGTTCGCCTTCAGCCAGCCTGTCTGATAGCTGACAACCGCATAGGCGGCCGCGTGGGATTTGTTGAACCCGTAGTTGGCGAATTTATCCAGCAGGTTCCAAACCTCGGTCGCCTTGGCCTCATCCACATCGTTCTCAGCAGCACCCTTGAGGAACTTGGGCCGCTCTGCGTCCATCGCCTCCTGGATTTTCTTACCCATCGCGCGGCGCAGCAAATCCGCACCGCCAAGGCTGTAGCCCGCCATTTCCTGGGCGATCTGCATCACCTGTTCCTGATAGACGATGATGCCTTGCGTCTCGTCCAGGATATGGTCGATGGACGGGTGCAGCGTGTCCCGTTCGCTCAGCTTATTCTTGACCTCACAGAACTTGGGGATGTTCTCCATGGGGCCAGGTCGGTAGAGCGCGACGAGGGCAATGATATCTTCGATACAGTCAGGCTTCATCCGCTTGAGCGCGTCCATCATGCCCGAGGATTCCACCTGGAACACCGCCACCGTTTTGGCCGCCGAATAAAGTTTGTACGTTGCCTCATCATCCAGCGGGATGGCGTTGATTTGATTCTCCGCCCCTTCAGCGGGTTCGTAAAGCTCCGTACCATCAGCAGCGACATGCAACGGGCGATCAGATTTGAAGATCAGATCCATCGCGTTCTGGATCACCGTCAGCGTCTTCAGACCAAGAAAGTCGAACTTAACCAGCCCGGCCTGTTCCACCCATTTCATGTTGAACTGAGTGGCCGGCATGTCGGATCGCGGGTCCTGATACAGCGGCACCAGCGCATCCAGCGGACGGTCTCCGATAACCACTCCCGCCGCGTGGGTCGACGCGTTTCGCAGCAACCCCTCTACCTGCTGCCCGTAAGTCAGCAGGCGGTCCACAACCTCTTCGTTGCGCGCCTCTTCGCGCAGACGAGGTTCGTCTTTCAGCGCCTTCTCGATGGAGACAGGTTTGACGCCTTCCACCGGGATCATTTTGGACAGGCGGTCGACCTGCCCGTATGGCATCTGCAGAACGCGCCCAATGTCGCGCACGGCAGCTTTCGACAGCAACGCACCAAAGGTGATGATCTGCCCCACCTTGTCTCGGCCGTATTTCTGCTGCACGTAGCGGATCACCTCTTCTCGGCGATCCATGCAGAAGTCGATATCGAAATCGGGCATCGAAACCCGTTCCGGGTTCAGGAACCGTTCGAAAAGCAGCGAATAGCGCAGCGGATCAAGGTCAGTAATCGTTAGCGCATAGGCCACCAAAGATCCCGCGCCCGAGCCCCGACCCGGCCCGACCGGGATATCGTGATCCTTGGACCACTGAATAAAATCGGCAACAATCAGGAAGTAGCCGGGGAACCCCATGCCTTCGATGATGTCGAGCTCGAAATCCAAACGCTCTTGATATTCTTCGGGCGTCACTGCGTGCGGGATAACAGCCAGACGTTTCTGCAAACCATCATTTGCAATACGGCGCAGTTCGGCAACCTCGTCATCAGCGAATTTCGGCAGGATAGGATCGCGGCGATAGGCCATGAACGCGCAGCGCTTGGCAATCTCAACGGTGTTCTCAATTGCCTCAGGCAAGTCGGCGAACAACGTCGCCATCTCCTGCTGCGACTTGAAATAGTGCTGCGCGGTCAGACGGCGGCGGCCTTCCTGCTGATCGACATAGGCCCCCTCCGAGATACAAATCAGCGCATCGTGCGCTTCGTACATATCTGTGGTCGGGAAATAGACGTCATTGGTGGCGACCAGAGGAAGGTTTTTGGCATAGGCCATTTCCACATGGCCACGCTCGGTCAGACGTTCGGCCTCGGGTTGACCACCCTCACCCGGATGGCGTTGGAGTTCGATATAGAGGCGATCGGGGAACATCACTGACAACCGGTCTACCAAGGTCTCAGCTGCGGGGCGTTGACCCTGCTGCAACAACATCCCAACCGGTCCATCCGGTCCACCGGACAAGCAGACCAACCCGTCAGATCGGTCCGCAAGCTCTTCCAAAGTCACCTGCGGCAACTGCCCGCCCTTGTCCACATAAAGGCACGAGCTGAGCTTCATGAGGTTCTCATACCCGACCTCGGACTGGGCAAGCAAAACCACCGGTGCGGGTGTTTTGGGCTTTTCGCCCGGTTGCGCCTGCATATAGGTCAGGTCAACCTGACAACCCATGATCGGCTGCACTCCGGCCCCGCTGGCGGTGACCGAAAACTCCAAAGCCGAGAACATGCTGTTAGTATCCGTCACAGCGACGGCGGGCATATCCATCTTGCCACACAGACCGGGCAGCTTTTTCAGCCGCACGGCGCCTTCCAGCAGGGAATATTCGGTGTGAACACGGAGGTGAATGAATCGAGGAGTACTGCTCATGACTGCCACGCTATCCCAGCCGCGCGCCCGGCAAAAGCAGGAACCTTGGCTTTGGATTGCCAAAAAGATGGGCTTTGATTATTCGGCTTTTCCAGAAGGTGCTTCGGAGCCCGACAGCAGCTAAAGACAAAAAACGCTTTAGTTTCAATCAGGTGATCTTTAAACGAAGATAACAATCACGCAGAGTCAGTGCTCAATGGTGTATCACATAGGTAGTTTTTCTTGCCAGACAACCTGCGCTGTTTCTAACATCAGATGGCAAGCTATCCGCCCGCTACTCTTTCTACGTCGCATCGAAGGGGGGCACGCAAGGGCGCAACCGGGTAAGGCGACGGGTTTCTCGAATGAACATCACGTTTCTTCTGAACGGAGAGACAGTGGAACTGGCGGATGTCAATCCGACAGCGACCCTGCTGGATTGGCTGCGTGAGGATCGCGGCCTGACCGGCACCAAAGAAGGCTGCAACGAAGGCGATTGCGGGGCATGCACTGTCATGGTGACGGATGAAGGTGGCCACAAGGCGCTGAATTCCTGCATCCTGTTTCTGCCTCAACTGCATGGTAAGGCGGTTCGCACGGTCGAAGGCGCCAGTGGCCCCAACGGCGAGGCGCACCCAGCCCAGCAGGCGATGGTGGATCTGCACGGCTCGCAATGTGGCTTCTGCACCCCCGGTTTCGTTATGTCGATGGTGGCAAGTCATGCAAATGGCGCGACGGATCACGACACCCAGCTTGCTGGCAACCTGTGCCGCTGCACCGGCTACGCGCCGATCATTCGCGCCGCCAAGGCTGCCGAAGAAGTTCCCGTGCCAGTTTGGGTGAAAGACAAGCCAGTCGCCACGCGGGTCACATCGCAGATGTTGCCGGAGTCATCGGATGAATTGGCCAAAATCTATGCGGAACATCCGGACGCCACTCTGGTCGCCGGCGCGACGGACGTTGGGCTTTGGGTGACCAAGCAACTGCGTGATCTCGACCCAGTGATTTTTCTGAACCGCTGCGATGATCTGAAAGAGATCACGATCACAGATGACGAGGTTCGGTTCAGCGCGATGGTCGATATGAACCGGATGGGCGAAGCACTGGCGGACCTGCACCCGTCTTACGCCGAAATGATCCGACGCTACGCTAGCGTTCAGGTGCGGCACGCGGCCACCGTGGGCGGCAATATCGCAAACGGCTCGCCCATCGGAGACAACCCGCCTGCACTGATCGCCCTGGGCGCAACGCTACATCTGCGCAAGGGCGACGAACGTCGCTCGGTCGCATTGGAGGACTTCTTTATCGACTACGGCAAACAAGACCGGACACCTGCCGAGTTTGTCGAATCCGTAAGTTTTCCGCGTCAGGCGGATCGTTTGAAGGCCTACAAACTCAGCAAACGGTTCGATCAGGATATCTCGGCAGTGTGTGGGTGCTTTAACATCACTGTTTCGGACGGAATAGTTGCTGATGCGCGTATTGCCTTTGGTGGTATGGCCGGCACTCCAAAACGGGCTTCAAATGTCGAAGCCGCACTGGTTGGCAAGCCATGGACGCATGAGACTGTTCGGTCCGCTTTTTCGGCCTTCGATAGTGATTTCACCCCGATGACGGACATGCGCGCATCGGCCAGCTATCGGCTGCAGACCGCCAAAGCGCTGCTAGAACGATATTTCCTTGAGGATCAGGGCGAAGTGACAAATGTATTGGAGGTGTCCGCATGAGCGTTACCAAACCCCTCCCCCATGACGCGGCGCCACTGCATGTCGCGGGAACCGCACGCTATGTGGATGACATTCCGACGCCTAAAGGGTCGTTGCATCTGGCCTTTGGAATTAGCCCGATAGCCAAGGGTAAGATCACCACGATGGACCTGTCGGCGGTGAAAGCAGCCGAAGGTGTCGTCATGGTTATGACAGCCGACGATCTGCCGTTTGCCAATGACGTCTCACCGTCGATCCATGATGAACCTCTGCTGTCTGATGGTACGGTTCACTATATCGGGCAGCCCGTTTTCCTCGTTATCGCGACCAGCCACCTTGCCGCGCGGAAAGCGGCGCGTTTGGGCCAGATCGATTATGCCGAAGAAACCCCGATCCTGACGGTTGAAGAGGCGCTTGCCGCGGACAGCCGGTTCGAGGACGGCCCGCGCATCTACGCCAAGGGCGATGCGGATGCTGCCATTGCGGGTTCGGCGCATGTGATCGAAGGTGGATTTGAACTTGGCGGTCAAGAGCATTTCTATCTGGAAGGTCAAGCCGCACTGGCCGTGCCCAATGAGGGCGCGGATATGTTGGTGCATAGCTCGACCCAGCACCCGACCGAGATTCAGCACAAAGTAGCGGACGCTCTGGGTGTTCCGATGCACGCGGTTCGCGTTGAAACGCGCCGTATGGGCGGCGGTTTTGGCGGCAAGGAAAGTCAGGGCAACGCGCTGGCCGTTTCCTGCGCTGTGGCTGCGCGTGCAACCGGCAAGGCCTGCAAGATGCGCTATGATCGCGATGATGACATGATCATCACCGGCAAGCGCCACGCGTTCCGGATTGCATACAAGGCCGGGTTTGATGAGAACGGTCACATCCAAGGCATTTGCTTCCTGCATCATGCGATCTGTGGTTGGGCACAGGACCTGTCCCTGCCCGTCGCGGACCGCGCGATGCTGCATTCGGACAATGCCTATCTGTTGCCGAATGCCCGGATCGAAAGCCACCGGCTGAAGACCAACACTCAATCCGCCACTGCCTATCGCGGGTTCGGCGGACCTCAGGGTATGGTCGGGATCGAACGCGTGATGGATCACGCCGCGTATGAACTGGGCATGGACCCGGTCGAGTTGCGTCGCCGGAACTATTATGAGGCGGCGCATGTTGTTGCGGATCCCGTGGTCGCTGAAAAGCCGCTGGGCCATCCTGACCCGCACGAAGACCTGACCAGCCGAGGTGCAGTGGAAATGGGCGACGCGCCATTGCGTCCGTTGCCCGCAGGCGGCAATACCACGCCGTACGGGATGGAGGTCAGCGATTTCGAATTGCACGGCATGACCGCCAAGTTGCTGCAATCCAGCGACTACACCACACGCAGGGCTGCCATTGAGAAGTGGAATGCCGAGAACAGCGTGATCAAGAAAGGCATCGGCTTTTCTCCGGTTAAGTTCGGCATTTCGTTTACGTTGACCCACCTGAATCAGGCGGGCGCGTTGGTGCATGTGTATCAGGACGGCTCGGTCCACCTGAACCACGGCGGCACCGAGATGGGGCAAGGTCTTTTCCAAAAGGTCGCGCAAGTGGCCGCGTCCCGCTTTGGTATTCCGTTGGAGATGGTGAAAATCACCGCGACCGACACCGCCAAGGTGCCGAATACCTCGGCTACGGCCGCCTCTTCGGGCAGTGATCTGAACGGCATGGCGGTCAAAGCGGCCTGCGACACGATCCGCGACCGGATGGCCGACTATCTGGCGCATCGACATCAGGCCGATCCCTCGACAGTGACGTTTTCGGATGGCTACGTCTCAGTTGGCGAAGAGCGCTATACATTCTCAGAAGCAGCTGCGCTGGTTTATCAGGGCCGGGTCAGCCTGTCTGCGACCGGGTTCTATAAGACACCCAAGATCGAGTGGGACCGGATCAAAGGCCGGGGGCGTCCGTTCTTTTATTTCGCCTACGGCGCATCGATCACCGAAGTCGCGATCGATACACTGACTGGCGAGAACCGCATTTTGCGGACGGATATCCTGCATGATGCAGGCGCGTCGCTGAACCCGGCGCTGGATATTGGGCAGGTCGAAGGCGCATACGTACAGGGTGCCGGTTGGCTGACAACCGAAGAGCTGGTTTGGGATGGCAAAGGGAGCCTGCGCACGCATGCGCCGTCGACCTACAAGATCCCCGCCTGCTCGGACCGACCCGACATTTTCAACGTCGCGCTCTGGAGCGGTGAAAACCGCGAGAACACGATCTATCGCTCCAAAGCGGTCGGAGAGCCGCCGTTCATGCTGGGTATTTCCGCGTGGCTTGCCCTATCGAATGCGGTGGCGGCCTGCGGGGACAGCTATCCGGCGCTGGATGCACCAGCCACGGCGGAAGAAGTCTGGAAGGGTGTCCAGCGGGTAAAGGGAGAGACCTGATGGGATTTGATCGAGAGGCTTTGAGGGAGGCGGTCAAAACCCACGGCAAGGTGACCCGGGTGGTTATCGCCGGGATCAAGGGGTCATCCCCCCGTGAAGTTGGCGCTGCAATGCTTGCTTGGGAGGACGGGCAGTCGGGCACCATCGGCGGTGGCACGTTGGAGTATCAGGCGGCTGAAGCAGCCCGATCCCAAGTAGCGCCCATGCGCCAAACACACCACGCGCTTGGCCCGGATATGGGCCAGTGTTGTGGCGGTGCAGTAACTCTGCTGAGTGAAATCTATGACCTTGCGGCCGTCGACCGGCTGGATGATGCAGTCATTGCGCGCTCGGCTTCAGGTGGTGAGATGCCGCTTTCGGTCAAGCGACTGATGTCGCAGGCCCGCGGTCAGGGTGTTGCGCCCGAACCGCAGTTGATTGACGGCTGGATGGTCGAACCCGTTCACGAACCCGCGCGCAATCTGTGGATATGGGGTGCCGGTCACGTTGGCCGGGCTCTGGTTGACGTTCTATCCCCATTGCCTGATCTGTCGATCACCTGGGTCGATACCGGGCCTGAGCGTTTTCCCGAAGCGGTGCCCGCAGGCGTAACCGTCGTTCCGGCAGCGAAACCGGCTGAACTGGTACGTCATGCGCCGCGCGATGCTGAGCATCTTGTGCTGACTTATTCACACAATCTGGACCTGGAGCTATGCAACAGGTTGCTTTTGCATGATTTCCGCTTTGCGGGCTTGATTGGCTCGGCTACGAAATGGGCGCGATTCCGGTCCCGGCTGGCCGTTTTGGGACATGCGCCCGAGCGGATTGGCCGGATCACCTGCCCAATCGGAGATCCAGCCCTGGGCAAACACCCGCAGATGATCGCAGTTGGTGTCGCGGCGCAGATCCTGCGCCCTGCCCGGCAAAACGAAATAAAGAAGGACCTGAGCGCGTGACCACTCCACTTCTAAGCTTACAAGGGCTAACCAAAGCCTATCCCGGCGTCGTGGCCAATGATCAGGTGTCCTTTGACATCGGTGAGGGCGAAGTTCACGCTCTGCTTGGCGAAAACGGCGCCGGCAAATCCACGTTGGTCAAAATGATCTACGGTCTGGTGAAGCCCGACAGCGGCACCATGCTGCTGCGCAGACAAGCCTTCGCGCCACCCGAACCCCGCGCCGCACGGGCGGACGGGATCGCGATGGTGTTCCAGCACTTCTCGTTGTTCGACGCATTGAACGTGGCTGAAAACATCGCCTTGGGGATGGAAAACCCGCCAGCCATGGGCGATCTAGCGGCGCGTATTCGCGAAGTATCGGAAACCTATGGTCTGCCGCTGGATCCCTATCGCACCGTCGGTGATCTCTCTGCGGGTGAGCGTCAGCGGGTCGAAATCATCCGCTGCCTGTTACAGGATCCGAAGCTGCTGATCATGGATGAACCGACATCGGTTCTGACCCCTCAGGAAGTCGACATTCTGTTTGAGACGCTGAACAAATTGCGGTCCGAGGGTACCTCGATCCTATATATCTCGCACAAGCTGGAAGAAATCCGCACACTGTGCGACCACGCCACAATCCTGCGTTTGGGTAAGAATGTCGGCGAATGCGTTCCCGCTGAGACCTCAGCGCGCGACATGGCCGAGATGATGGTGGGTTCGACCCTGCAAACACCCGAGCGTTCGGGGCGTGAGTTCGGTGAGGTCGCCCTGGATGTCAGCGGTTTGTCAGTTCCATCACCATCCGAGTTCGGTACCGCATTGAAGAATGTCCACATGACCGTCCGTAAGGGCGAAGTTCTGGGCGTCGGCGGTGTCGCGGGCAACGGCCAGGACGAATTGTTGGGCGTTCTGTCGGGCGAGATCACCACAGCACCCGACGCGATTAAGTTCAACGGCCAGCCGATCGGAAAACTGGGGCCGACCGCGCGCCGCAAGCTGGGCGTTCTGACCGCTCCGGAAGAGCGGTTGGGACATGCGGCCGCCCCTGACATGAGCCTGACCGAAAACGCTTTGCTGACTGGATCGGTCCGGGAAGGACTTGAGAATAACGGGTTCCTCAAATGGGCAGAAACCAAGAGCTTTGCCGAAAAGATCATTAGTGCCTTTGACGTCCGCACACCAGGGCCTGAAAACGCCGCTCGATCTCTGTCAGGGGGCAACCTGCAGAAATTCGTCATCGGGCGCGAAGTCCTGCAAAACCCGGACGTGCTGGTTGTAAACCAACCGACATGGGGCGTGGATGCGGCCGCCGCGGCCTCGATCCGTCAGGCCATTTTGGATTTGGCCGCCAAAGGCACCGCAGTCATCTGCATATCGCAAGATCTGGATGAGCTGATGGAGATATCGGACAGCTTTGCAGCGCTCAATGAAGGGCGGCTCAGCGCTCCGCGTACGACCACGGGTCTGACGGTCGACGAAATCGGCCTGATGATGGGCGGCGCGCATGGCATGGAGGTGGCCCATGTTTAATCCGTCGGACCGCCTCCGGCGGGAAAATTTACAAAAAGATGAAGAAACTGGGGGAATGAGCAGATGATTGTGTTGGAGAAACGGCCGCAGCCGTCCAAAGCGTGGTCTTACGCGACCCCTTTGGTGGCCGTGCTGGCAACCATGGTTTTCGGCGGCATCCTGTTCGCCATTCTGGGCAAGAACCCGATCCAAGCCATTGGCACCATTTTCTGGGAGCCGCTGTTTGGCGAGTTCGCTTTCTACTACCGTCCACAATTGCTGGTCAAAGGCGCGCCGCTGGTTCTGATCGCCATTGGCCTGTCCTTAGGTTTCCGTGCAGGTATCTGGAATATCGGCGCCGAAGGGCAATACATCATGGGCGCTATCTTTGGTGCCGGAGCAGGTCTGGCCTTTTACCCGCTGGATGCGTTCTACGTTTTCCCCATCATGGTGATCGCCGGCGCATTTGGCGGTTGGCTTTGGGCGGCGATACCGGCCTTCCTGAAGGTGCGTTTTGGCACCAACGAAATTCTCGTATCACTGATGCTGGTCTACGTGGCCGAGCAGATGCTGGCTTCGGTTTCGCTTGGCCTGCTTAAAAACCCCGAAGGGTTCGGCTTTCCGGGATCGCGCAACCTGCAATCCTATGAAAGCGCGCATAACGCTGAGTTGATCGCCGGATCGGGTATGCACTGGGGTGTGGTGACCGCGCTGATCGCTGTGATCTTTGCCTATGTCCTGCTGAACCGTCACATGCTGGGCTTCCACATTCGCCTGACGGGTGAAGCGCCTCGGGCGGCGAAGTTCGCGGGTGTAAACCCGGCACGTCTGATCCTGTTCTGTCTGGGCATGTCCGGTGCCCTGGCCGGGTTGGCGGGGATGTTCGAGGTCGCAGGCCCATCAGGTCAGGTCAGCATCGACTTTAACGTGGGCTACGGCTTTACCGCGATCATCGTGGCCTTTCTGGGCCGTCTGCATCCGGTGGGTATCCTGCTGGCAGGTGGCTTGATGGCGTTGACCTATATTGGCGGCGAAATCGCGCAATCCCAGTTGGGCCTGCCTGCTGCTGCCATTCAGGTCTTTCAGGGCATGCTCCTGTTCTTCCTGCTGGCTTTCGATCTTTTGACCAACTACCGCATCCGTGCGGCCCGTAATGAGGTGGCGTGACCCATGGACCTAGGTGAAATCAATCCCGTACTTTTGGTCGCCTCGCTTATGGTGGCTGCAACCCCCCTGCTGCTGGCGGCGATCGGAGAGCTTGTCGTCGAAAAAGCAGGTGTTCTGAACCTTGGCGTAGAGGGCATGATGATCGTCGGCGCAATCAGCGGATTTGCGATCTCTGTCGAAACAGGATCACCCTGGCTGGGGTTCATTGCAGCAGCCATTGGTGGCGCGGTTCTGTCCCTGCTGTTCGTCCTGCTGACGCAGTTTGCGCTGGCGAACCAGGTGGCCAGTGGTCTTGCACTTACCCTGTTCGGCCTGGGCTTCAGCGCGCTGATGGGTCAAAGCTATGTAGGTGTCAAACCGCCCAGCATGGGAGATATCCATATTCCGTTGCTCAGCGATATTCCGGTGATCGGCCCCATCCTGTTCCAGCATGATCCGATCCTGTATCTGGGCATCGCCTTGGTTGCGGCCGTCTGGGCCACGCTGAAATACACCCGCGTTGGTCTGATCCTGCGCGCAGTGGGTGAAAACCACGACGCCGCGCACGCGCTGGGCTACAAGGTCATCAAGATCCGCATCATGGCGATCCTGTTTGGTGGCGCCTGCGCGGGCCTCGGTGGAGCCTATATCAGCCTGATCCGCGTTCCGCAGTGGACCGAGGGCATGACCGCCGGTGTTGGATGGATCGCGCTTGCGCTGGTGGTCTTTGCCAGCTGGAAACCATGGCGTGCTTTGCTGGGTGCTTATTTGTTTGGCGGAATCACGGTGTTGCAGCTTAATCTGCAGGCCGCAGGCGTTGCCATCCCAGTCGAGTATCTGGCAATGTCGCCCTACATCATCACGATCCTTGTGCTTGTGATCCTTTCGGCCGACAAGAGCAGCGCACCTGCCTCACTGGGCCGGACCTTCCACGCCTCGCACTAGACGGGGCCAATTGAACCAACTTGGGGAGTAACCACATGAAATTCACTTCACTTCTTGCCAGTGCCGCGATGGTGCTGGGTCTGGCGACCGGCGCGGTCGCACAGGACAAAACAAAAGTAGGCTTTGTCTATGTCGGCCCGGTGGGCGACGGCGGCTGGACCTATGAACATGACAAAGGCCGTCTGGCGGTCGAGAAAGAATTCGGCGACAAAGTCGAGACTGTGTTTGTTGAATCCGTTCCCGAAGGCCCGGACGCGGAACGTGTGATGACGCAGATGGCGCTTGAAGGCGCTGACCTGATCTTTACCACCTCGTTCGGGTACATGGACCCAACGATCAACGTGGCCAAGAAATTCCCGAACGTGAAGTTCGAGCACGCGACCGGCTATAAGACCGCACCAAACGTGTCCGTCTATTCGGCCCGTTTCTACGAAGGTCGTGCCGTTCAGGGCCACATCGCGGGTAAAATGACCGAGTCGAACATCATCGGATACATTGGCTCCTACCCAATCCCCGAAGTGATCCGCGGCATCAACTCGGCCTACATCCACGCCAAAAAGGTAAACCCGGATGTCGAGTTCAAGATCATCTGGGCCTACACTTGGTTCGACCCGGCGAAAGAGGCTGATGCCGCAACCGTTCTGATCGAACAAGGTGCGGACGTGATCCTGCAGCACACCGACTCGACCGCGCCGCAGGCGGCTGCGCAAGAGGCAGGCAACGTGATCACTTTCGGTCAGGCCTCGGACATGAGCGAATATGCTCCCAAGCCGCGCGTCTCTTCGATCATCGACAACTGGGCGCCTTACTACATCGCACGTACCCAAGCTGTCATAGATGGGTCGTGGGAAACCGTGAACACCTGGGACGGTATCAAGGAAGGCATGGTTGAGATCGGTGAAATCTCGGACGCTGTTCCGGCCGATATCAAAGAGGAAGCACTGGTGATGAAAGCCGCCATGGCAGCGGGCGAATACCACCCCTTCACCGGCCCGATCAAAAAGCAGGACGGCAGCGACTGGCTGGCTGAAGGCGAAACCGCCGATGATGGCACGCTGGCGGGTATGAACTTCTACGTCGAAGGTCTGGAAGGCGAAATCCCGCAGTAAGCTGTGATCTACTGAGACTAAGCTTTTGAAAAAACGTCAAGGCCCGCATATGCATGCGGGCCTTTTTTAGTGACCGCCCCAGGCCCATCCTGTGAATTCAATTTCCTTTCTGCGTGTGACGGCAGAGAGGAAGACCTTGGGACATCGGTCATAGTGGGTTGCGACGCGCCTCCAGTCCTTGAGCCTGCCAAACATGATCTCGATCCAGTTGCGGCGCTTGTACCTGCGCTCATCGTATTTGACCGGAACCTTGCGTTGTTTACGGCCGAGGATGCACGTACGTATCCCTTTATCTTTCAACGCTTCTCGGAACCAATCGGCGTCATAGCCGCGGTCCCCGAGTAACCATTCGACATCCGGCAGGCTGCTCATCAACGCCCGCGCACCGATGTAATCGCTGACTTATCCCGCATTCACGAACGGGTTGAGCGGACGTCCAAGGCTATCGCAGATGGCGGGTAGCTTGGTATTCATGCCGCCCTTGGTTCGGCCAATCAGGCGTCAACGCCCCCCTTTTTAACTCCCAGGCCGGACGCCGTGCGAAGTGCCTTCAGATAAGTCGCGTCGATCATCACGGTTTTCGTCTCGCCGTGCTCGGTAGACTGTTCCACCATCATTTGCGCGAAGATGCCCCTGTCACTTCAGCGCTTCCAGCGATTGTACATTGTCTTGTGCGGCCCGTATTCCTTTGGCGCAACGCGCCAGCGCAACCCATTGCGATTGATGAAGGTAATCCCACTCAGAACACGTCGATCATCTACACGTGGCTTGCAGTGAGGCTTAGGAAAGAAGGGCTCAAGACGCGCCGTCTGCTCGTCGCTCAGCCAGAAAAGGTCAGACATGATTGCCGCTTGATTTCGGCAACGTGAATCACGCTGAAAACCGAAAATCAATGGGTCCTGAGCCTAATACGTTCCGCAACGATCATTTCCATATCAGATTATTTGTCGGTCGCGAAAGTACCCTTCCAGATAGGTCGGTAAACCCACATGACGATATCAGCCGAATGCTACGAAAATGCGGAAATTCCCGGCTTCAGATGGCAGACAGTAGGACAGCCAAGAATGCACTCTAAACGATGCCGCGTTTTCAGGCGGCAATGCTCCGCCGTATTAGGCCTGCCGCGTACAACCAATTAACTAACATCGTCAGGTTAAGCTACCTTAGGTTGTGCTGAGGCGAGTCGCATATCGACCCGCCATCCATTCACCAGATCAAAAAGCGAGGCTCACATGGTTACTACATTGGCTGCGGGTGATATTGCGTTTACTGGGTTCAATTCCGACAACCCCGACGAGTTCACATTTGTTGCTTTGACCGACATCGAGGCAGGAACCGAGATCAAATTCACTGATAACGGTTGGTTTGCAGCCGGCGGGTTCCGCAGCAGTGAGGGTATATTCGTCTGGACGGCACCTGCGAACATCGCTGCGGGTACAGTGATAAACCCCGCATTTACCGGGCCAAACTTTTCGGCCAGTGGCGATCAGATCCACGCGTATCAGGGTGACGACGACACGCCCAGTTTTGTCGCATCGGTTCATTTCAATGAAGACGGATATGAGGCTGACGCAACATCGTCGAATACGTCTGCACTGCCCTCGGGGCTGACAGTCGGCACCAGCGCAATCGCCCTCACCGAAACCGATAACGGTGTTTATTCCGGCCCGCTTACCGGTACCAAAGCTGAATTGCAGGCCGCCATTAACGATCCCGCCAACTGGACGACCGACAATTCCAGAATTGAAGATGTTGAGCCTGCAGGCTTTAAGGTCACGGATGCCGCGCCTTCACCATCGGTCATCATAAATGATCTGGACCTGGCGGCCGATGAAGGGGGCATGGCGGATAGTTATGAAGTCACGTTGTCTGTCGCGCCCGAGCAACCCGTCACGATCACCATAGCCGCAGGAGCTGATCTTGACGTTGCACCAACCGAATTGGTTTTTGACGCGACCAATTTTGATCAGCCACAACAGGTCATAGTCACGGCCGTTGACGACGATCTGCCCGAAGCAGCCGAGGTCGCGGACATTCAGCACACGGTAACCTCGGGCGATCCCGCCTTTGACGGTATTCTGGCCCCTGTTGTCGAGGTATCCATCTCAGCCAGCGACATCGAAATAGTGTCAATCTATGAAATCCAGGGCTCAGGCCATGTGTCTGAATTTGTTCTGGCAGATGGACAAACGGTTGCCGAATTCTTCGAGGACTTGCCTGCCGGCCCATCAAACGTTCTGGGCGATATGGTTTCAACCAGTGGCATCGTCACTGCGGTAGATTCCAACGGATTCTATCTTCAGGATCCGGAAGGCGACGGAAACGATGCGACCTCAGACGCGATTTTCGTGTTCACCGGATCAAGCCCTATAGTGTCAGTAGGTGACGCCATTTCCGTGGGCGGAACCGTTGCCGAGTTCTTTCCCGGCGGCACAGGCAGTGGCAACCTACCGACCACCCAACTGACCAATGTTTTTAATCTTGAGGTGCAGTCATCGGGCAATGATTTGCCCGAGGCGGTTTTGATTGGCAATGATCCGGGTGAGCGGGCGGTGCCCAATCAAAGCATCGACGATGATGCGTTTGCCTCATTCGATCCAACCCAGGATGGCATCGACTTCTTCGAAAGCTTGGAAGGGATGCGCGTGACTGCAACGGATTTGCAAGCCGTCAGTGGAACCAGCCGGTTCGGTGAAATCTTTGCGGTTGCCGATCAGGGCAGTGGCGCAACTGGTCTTTCAGAGCGCGGAACGCTCAATATCTCACCAGATGACTTCAACCCTGAGAAAATCCAGATCGACGAAGACAGTGGGATTTTCGATTTCGACTTTCCCACAGTGAATGTCGGCGATCACCTTGGCGACGTCACGGGTGTTGTGGGCTATAGTTTCGGAAATTACGAAATCCTGCCGACCGAGGATTTTACACCGAATATCCAGTCAGCCGGGTTGGAACAGGAAACGACCACCCTCGCCGGTTCAAGCAACGAGCTGACGATTGCCACATACAATGTTCTTAATCTCGACCCCAATGATGGCGACGGCGACCAAGATGTCGCCGACGGTCGGTTTGCCGCCATTGCCGAGCAGATCACCAATAACCTCAACAGCCCGGACATCATTGGTCTGCAAGAGGTGCAGGACAATTCGGGCTCGGACGATGACGGAACCGTTTCGGCGTCGGAAACCCTGGCGGAACTGGCCGCGGCTATTCTGGCGGCGGGTGGTCCGGCTTATGAGGTGATCGACAACCCCTTTATCGGGGACGGAACATCCGGGGGTCAGCCCGGCGGCAACATCCGAACCGCCTTTCTCTACAATCCTGATCGTGTCTCGTTAGTGGAAGGATCCGTGCAGACCATCAGTGGGCAAGGTGAAGGCGAGGCCTTTGAGGGCGCACGATTGCCGTTGGTAGCAGATTTTGTTTTCAACGGTGAAACCGTCACGGTGGTCAACAATCACTTTTCATCCAAAGGTGGTTCTGCGCCTATTCTGGGAACCGAACAGGACTTTGCCGCTCGCCAAGAAGACGTTGATGTGAACGGCAGTCTGGATGAGCGCCAGGCCCAGAGCCAGGCTGTTCAGGATTTTGTTAACGGACTGGGTGATGGTGCTAATTCGGTTGTGTTGGGTGACTTCAACGAGTTTGAATTTGTCTCACCCGTAGCCGACCTTGAGGCCAATACCGACCTCGTCAACCTGACAAACGACATCCCGGAAGACGAACGCTATAGCTTTGAGTTTCAGGGCAACAGCCAGTCGTTGGATCATATTCTGGTGTCCGAGGATCTGCATTCCGGCGCACAGGTTGACATCGTCCACGTCAATTCAGAGTTCGCCGCAACCAGCGGGCGCGCCTCGGATCACGATCCCATGGTGGCAAGCCTGTTCATTCCAGAAACCCAGAGTTTGGCGGTTGAGTTCGAGGCCGGTCGCTGGTTCAAAACCAAAGCCTTTGAGAGCATCGATGGCGAAGTCGTGGATGTCGACAAGCTTGGTCCGGTTCGGAACAGCCTGACGTTTTCGGATGTGGGTATCAAGGTAGATGCGGTCGATCCGACCGATTTTGAACTGGTCGCGATCAAGCATGGGGCGATTGGCGTGTTCTCATTCGACGACTCGTTGTTTAGCCGCGATGCTGCATCGGTTGATGGTGACGAAAGCCTCAGAATTGCGCTGGAAGACACGGACCTAGAAGCGGTGGAATTCATCTTTAGCTTTGGCGACAGTCACGGCAGCGGTGAAGTCGAGGTTGCCTTCTACGATGACGGTGTTCTTGTCGGCACCATGGTGGCGGATGCCGACGACGGTGATTTCTCGGGCTCACTCGGGCGCACAACCTTTGATGCGGTAGAGCTGTCAGCGATCGACGACACCATGTTTACAGTCGACGAATTTTCGTTCGAGGTGATCGATCAGAACTTGATTGGCTAGAGCATTGCCACGCGGGGTCACCTCGGTACTACCGCGTGGCATCCATTGGCTAAATTAACCGCATCGCGAACACGGAAGAACTCGAACGGAGAATTTCGGCCTGATTGACTTAGTGGATGTGACGCGGTGCGAAATACACTTGGCAACTGAACCATGGAGGTTTGATCCGATCTGACTATCTGTAAGGATCCCATCCGCAGATTTGCTATGGCCACTGACCATTCATACCTCGCACGCCATTGATCAAAAGGGGCTTTCTGCAAGGTTAGATCACAGGCTGGACTAGTTGAAAAAGCAACCCACTGCAGACGAAGATCACGGGTTTTCGGCGTTTGAGAATAGCATCGGCGTGATCGTAATGGGGTCTGGATCGTACCGGACAGTTCGGGAGTTCGGGGAGGGGCCTTACAAGAAACCAGCCGTGGTTCTCAGTCGCTTAATTTAACCGGGAGGCCTCCCTCATGTCCAGCGCGTTAAAGCAGAGGTTTCAGACAAAACACCCAGCGAATTGATGGAGGGCTTTGATGCGCGTGGTCACAATCGAGTTTATGTGGATGGCGGCGCAATCATCCCCTCCATCCTCAAAGCCGCGCTGAACGTGGACATAAGGATTACCTTGTTTGCCATCCTGATCGGTGAAGGCATTCGGATCTTTGGCGAAACAGAAGATGACGGAGATCTGGAGTTGGCTTCGGTTTGCAGCTCTTCCTCCGGGCTGGTGGATCTCAATTACAGGCCAAAATATGGTGACGAAAGCTTCTCCACCTGGTCGGTTGCCAAAGGCTGCGCAGCGCCTTTCGATTCAAATGACCCTGCAGACCGCATTGCCGATCGCCCAAAGCAAAGGCGTGAATGCGCTATCGTTTCGCATACTTGCCGAACAGCTTGACGTCACTCAGATGGCCGCGACCTATCACGCAGGTAGCAAGAAACAGCTCTTGTTCGATCTGGTAGGCCTTGGATTTGCAGGCACCTCGGATAGTGTGGATGGAAGCACTCCGGTCAAACGCGCCCGCGGCATTATTGCGACTTACTAGCGCTACGCATTGAAGTACACCTATCTACTCCGTGCGTTCCTGGACGATGTGATGCTCATAACGCAGACCTCATAAACGTGGCTGTGGGATTAAAGGCTACCACGGACCAACTTTTAAACAGCGATGGCGGTGACGTTCTTGTTCGCCTGCTGACCGCCTATGCACATGGGTTCGTGCTCTCAGCCTCCAATGGAGAAAACAATCCCCTGACAATAGATGACTTTCTGCGTGGGGTCGGCGGGGTTGTTTGTCAAGCAACAGGTGATCACGTGGCGACGTGATATGAATAACATGCACGTTAGACATAGGGGCATAGCGGCATGCACGACGATCGTTCAGCAACTTGGCAGTACCCGTGAAACGGCTGTTACTCTGATGGAAGCTCAGGCGATTGTACGGGAACGGCTTTGAGATAGGCCGCAATTGCCAAACGGTCGTCATCTGTGAGCCGAGATGTATTCTCGACTACCTCAACCATCTCGCCACCTGCACTGTCATAATCCGGTGTGAAACCAGATTTCAAATACTCTGCAATGTCGGCCTCGGACCAATCAAGCTGGTCAAGTGTCAGGCCTGGTATGCGCCCTTTGCCATTAGGATTTGGCGCACCTGCCAACCAAAGATCGCGTTTCAAACCACCTAAGCCATTTCGCGGCGTATGACATTCAGCACAATGCCCAAGCGCTTCCACTAGGTATCGGCCTCGGATTTGTTGGTCGGTCAAATCGCCTTCTACCACCCAACCTGGCGCAATGAACAACTGCTTCCACCCACCCAACCCCCGCCTAACGCTAAAGGGGAAACCAACCTCATGCGCTTTGCTTTCAGTGGCGACCGCAGGAAGCGTGCCGAGGAATGCATGGAGCGATACGACATCCTCTGCGGTCATGTTGACGTAGGTCGTATATGGAAATGCCGGGTAATAGTGTTGCCCTTTGGGTCCTGTTCCACGGATCAGGGCATTGGCCAATTCCAACGTGGACCATGAACCAATACCGGCTGCCGTATCACTGGAAATATTTGGGGCAATGAAGGTGCCGAAGTCCGTCTCGAACCGACGACCGCCAGAGAGAATTAGCTTTTCTTCTCCAACGGCGTCCGGCGCAGAGTGGCAAGAGGCACATCCAGCTGCGTAGAAAACGATCTCACCTCTCGAAAGATCAGAAGAGACCCCATGCAAAAAAGCCTGGTCGACGCTTTTAGGCCGTGTCAGAACCAACCCAGCCAATCCGACCAAAAATGCAGAGACAGCAGCGAAGAGGAAAAGCCGCCGCAAAGCTATCTACCAGTCAGTCTTTCGGTGCTCTGTAAGCTTTGTGACATGCCGAGCAAGCTCCACCCAGATTACCCATTGCCCCCTTCAGGGCTTCAACATCTTGCCTTGCCGCAGCCTGCATCGCAACAGCGGCGTCAGCCATGACCTGCCCCTTAGCAGCTACGTCCGGGAAGTTTTCCCAGATTGCGGGCAGAGCACGTGTGGAAGGGTCAGATACGTTATCTGATCCAGCCGGCCACATTGCAGATTGATCAATCTGCGTCAGAACGACCAGGTTATTCGCTGCCCGTGTTGCCGCCTCTGCATCGTATTCTGTCTCTCCTTTGGCCATGCCGCCAAGCGTACCAAGATTGAATGCATAGAGCTGCATGATTGAGGTCCGAGCCTTCACAGCTGGGTTTTCGCTTTCATGGGCGATAGCTGCGCCAATAGCGGCAACTGACAATAGACCTGCCGCGAAGATTGAGAACTTCTTCATCATGATGTGTCTCCCTGTTCACTAAGCCGAATGTTAGCTTGAACGAAATTTATTGTAATTGTTTGTTATTCGTCGTCACTTGTTAATATATGAACAACGAGAATTGGGATAACATTCGCTACGCGCTTGCCGTTAGTAAACACGGTTCATTGAATGCAGCTGCCGCGGCATTGGGTGTCACGCATGCCACGGTCCTTCGTAGAGTTGCCGCATGCGAAGAGCAAAATGGCTGCATGGTTTTTCAGAAGGGCCCATCAGGATATTCCGTTCTCCCTGAAGCCGGTGCTATCTTATCGGCTATGGAAAGTGTCGAAGACGCGGTACTTTCGGTGGAGCGGGCTATTGTGGGCGCAAATCGATCCCCTTTGGGCCACGTACGCATTACCTCCACAGATAGTCTTTGTCAGATTGTTCTTCCACCAATACTAAACGAGATCTCACATCTTTACCCGGGCTTGAAACTGACTTTGTTGAGCGGAAACAGCCACCATGATCTATCCCGGCTGACTGCGGACATTACTGTACGCCCATCGGTAAAGCTGGGTGAAGGGTTAATTGGGCAACAGGCAGGAATGCTGTCATTCGGGGTCTTTGACGATGGTTGCCCCAATCGCAAGTGGATGAGGCTTGATGGGGCGTTAAGCCGTTCACTCCCTGCTAAATGGCTGGCAGAAAATGTGAGTGCCGACGAAATGACCAACGGTGCAGATAGCTTTTTGGTGCTACAGCAGATGGCCGCTTCGGGAGTCGGCAAAACGATCTTGCCTTCATTTTTTGTCGACGCGGATCCTCGACTTCACAGGTCGCATGACGTGATCCCCGAATTCGAGGTTCCGCTCTGGGTCGCGACGTTGGACGAGATAGCAAACACGCCGAGGTTTGCAGTTGTACAACGAGCGTTGGTTGAATGCTTGGCCAATGTTCTGGCTGAATGATGCTTTTTCAGTCGTGATCACCGAACAGCCAACCTACCTTTGGTGGGCTGACGAGCAGCACCCATACACCTAGAAGAAGTATTTAATGCCAAAGTATAGGCCATGTTGGTTGACGTCATATGCGAATTCTCCGGAACTTAGCGTGTCGCTGTAGTCGACACTGAAATGGCGGTATCCAAATGTAAGTGCCGTTTTCTCCCAGGGTTGGTAATCGAATCCGATATTCACACCGATCTGAAGGTCATTCCCACGGGCGCCGAAACCGCCAAGCTCCAAAGAAGCAATCCTGATCCATTGCTCGTTCAGACGCCAAATACCGCGCGCGCCGATTACGGACTCGATCCAATTCTGATCACCACCCAAAACGGGCGGATTTCCGGGACCCGGTGTGGTTACGTCGATTTCCTGACGAATCGAGTTGTATCTAACGCCACCCTGGAGATCGATCGTATAGCGCTGACCATCGGCACCGTATACAGAATCTACAATGCGGTAAGCAGCCAAGACACCAAACCATTTTTGGCGCACATCGACATTGAGATCGGCACCCAATGGGCCAGGCAGCGAGGTACCCTGAACGATGCCAACGTAGTTCGTGTAGACGATTACTCCAAAGTCCCCATACTATGCTTCGTACCGACCAGCGGCCGTGAAATCCAGCACGTCACCAAGAACAAGTACCACTCCAGCCCAAGCGCGGATTTAACGGTCCAGGTGTCATTCAGGGGTTTCTGTGACGGGAAATAGATCAGCTTGAAACTGGTCTTTTCAAACCCGCTGAATCGTGCGCCGGTCGCATTTGTCGAATTGTAGTGGAGCTCATATTTCAGCTTCAGATCAGGGCGCAACATAATGCGCCATCTATGAAAGCATCCTGACGGTCTGTCCCACCTTCAAGACTAAATTACTGATAGCGAATGTCCGTGTTGTTGACCGCAGCCAGTGGGTTTGACGCGTTTTCCTCCGCTCCGGCAGCGATACCCGCCATCAGCAACGCGGGAGTCAGGAATGACAAGATAGTAAAATGGCGGGCCATCGTGTACCTGAAATACTTCGTGCGATTGGTGAGACGGTGGCTTTGCCACCACCGTCCCAAGTTCGTTATTGCCAACTGGAAAAGACTTTTCTGGTCAGCTCGCTTTCAGGGCGAAGGTTCTCGATACCTTCATAAGGAACACCCTTTCCAAGTGGCAGATGCGGGTGTTTGGCAATGGTTTTTTGATGGCGCTTGACCATGTCCTGAAAGGACGCCCCTGACCACAAAGAGTACCCGACAAGGGGATGTTCTTCACGCGGGTCGCGGTAGACATTGAAAACAGGTGCCGCTGCGCCCGGCTGGCCGGGGGCAGGCAGGTGCATCTTAAACTCCTGTTTGACCACTGAGCGCAAAACGGGCCCCTCGTACACATAGACGTAGTCTCGGCGCGAGTTGCCTTCGCCCTCAAGCAGCAGCGCGGTTTGGTCAATCCCGTCAATCACACGGTCGCGCGGAATGCGGTCGGTTGCCCCTGCAATTCGGGCAAAGGTAGTGAACAGATCCGAGACATGCACGATATCACCAGCTGCGCTTCCCGGTTCGATTACTCCGGGCCACCGGATGAAGGCATCCGTCCGCACGCCGCCTTCCAGGTGCTGGGTCTTGCCGCCACGGTAAATCAGCTGGTTTAGACCTGATGTCCCCTCGTAGTGATACATCAAGCCATTGTCAGCCATGATCATGACGACGGTGCTGTCTGCCTTGCCAGTTTCATCGAGCTTGGCCAGAACTTCGCCGATCCAGCCGTCCAGAACCTGTAATTTGTCGGCATGGAAGCCACCATTGCGGGAAACGGCCTCATCAGGGTAGGCAAAGTTCAGCGGGTAGAGCGGCCAGTACTGCATGAAAAACGGGTCGTCCTGCGAAGCCAGCTTCTCCAATTCCTCCAATGCCTGACGCTGATAGCGCAGGTTCATTTCTTCGTATTTCGCCTGCGTCCATTCTTCGCCCGGCGCTATGTCTATTTCGCGAGCAAGGCCGCCCGCTTCACCTTCTACGCCAGTTACCAGCCCGTAGGGTTTGAACCGCTGGTCCAATTGAAACTGGTTGGACTGACCCGACGCATGGAAGCCAAGCATGTTGTTGGCAACCATCGCATCTCGTGTCATCAAGCTGAGCTGAACCTGCTGATGCAAGGGAAAAGCCGCCCAGTCAAACCCCTGATTGTGCGGGTAGGATTGTTCAATATCGCCCTGATGCCATTTCCCGACATGGGCGGTGTTGTACCCTTCTTCCTTCAGGATTTCGGCAATCGTCACCTCTTCGGACGCCAGGCCTTCACCGACCAAAGCAACCTTTACCTCCTCCACGCCCGCGCGCACCGGATGACGACCGGTCAACATCGCCGTTCGTGTCGGCGTGCAGGATGGCTCGGTATACATCCTCATCAAGGACATGCCTTCTGTGGCAAAATCGTTGATGTTGGGCGTATCGAAACCGGTGACGTAGTTCATCGTCCGGTTGCCCATCTGACCGAAACTGACATCGTCAATCAGAATGTAAAGAATATTAGGTGGTTTGCCGCCATTGTCGCCACGGATATCGGAAAGCTTCGCTTCAATTTTCGTATCCTGAGCGTCCCATTGTTCGCCAAATTGCGCGCGGAGAAACTGGAACTCTCCATCATGAATGATAGGCGCATCCTGAGCAAAGCTCGCGCCAGCCATCAGCACCATGGCCGAGGCATGTTTCCATATAGATCTCATCGGTATCCCTTCCCCATTTTCGAATTACATTTTTCCTGCGCGCCGCAGCGACTGGGCGATTTCGCCCCTAAGACCATCCAGGGTCTCGCGGATGTCGCATTCAATCTGGTGCGATTGGCTTCCCGGCTCAGCATTCATGGAGAGATACTCGTCGCTGAGAAGCTGGTAGTCTTGGCAGATCTCATCAAACACAGTGTCCACGCGCCGTAAGTCCGCAATTGCGGCCTGGTGGTCGGGAAACAGCGTATCAAGTTCCAGGCCTTTCAATTTCGATGTCTCGTTCGATGGATCAGGAGATATACTGGAGTGTTGGACGAATTCACTTTTAACAATAGGTATATCGGGGCATAATACGGTGTAGTCATGGATGTAACTCGCTGAAAATATGGAATTATTCAGAGACAAGTTACCTCCTCTGAATGAGGGCGTTGCGCCTGAAACTGAGGATGTGCGGGCCGCACTTCAGCGGCTTGTCAGATCCTCGACTTTCGCGGGTTCTCAGCGATTGCAGGACTTTCTTGTCTATGTGGTCGAAGAATCGCTCAACGGCCGGGCCGATGAAATTCGCGCCAAGACCATCGCCATGGATGTCTATGGTGGAACGGTGGCCGAGATGTCGCGTCGCGAAAACGTGGTGCGGGTGGACGCCGGTCGCCTGCGTCGCAAACTGGTCGAATACTATGCAGCAGATGGCCGCGACGAAGGCACTGTTTTCGATCTGCCGAAGGGTGGATATGCGCCACAGATATCAATCAGGTCGCCAGAGATGGCTCAACCCGGGTTACCTGAACCGAAATCCATCCCGCGGGCCTGGCCTCGTCCGTTCATCGGAATCGTAGGAGCTTTCATTCTTCTCTGCGGTGCTGCAGCCTTCGCATTGCTATCGACAAAGCGTGAAGTTCCGACCAGTTTGCCAGTTGAAGGCTTAAGCCGAGATGAGCGTAGCGCTATTTTTGATGCGTCCCCAATGCGACTTCAGGCCGTGAATCTGGCCAATTCGGGCCGCGACTTGATCTTTCCCGCGTTGGAACCTGCGCGGCTCAGTGCAGCCTTGACCATATTTAAAGCAGCAATCGAAAGCGACGACAGCTATTTTGGGGGTCATGCAGGGGCCGCGCAGGTTGCATCAACTATTTCTTTGTTAACTTCAGATACCGACCTGTCCCGTGACATGTTGCGTTATGCTGACACGCAGGCCAGCAGAGCGATTGAGCTGGCACCTGAATCGGGGTGGAGCCAATCCGCAAAGGCCTGGGTTGAGTTTACCAAAGGAAACTGGCCAGAAGCTGTGAAGTTTTCTTACAGAGCACAGCGGTTGGCACCCAACGACGTACATGTGTTAGAATTCGTGTCGTTGGTCCTGCTCTATTCGGGTTCGTTCGAACAAGTTGTAGAAATCAGTGAAGAGACGCTGTCGAAAGTCGTTCTGGACCGGGGTTATGTGTTCCAGAACGCCATGGGGTCTGCAAAATTCCATCTGAAGGATTTCGAAGGCGCAGTTTCTGCCTTTGAACAGGTGACCGAAAAAGGCGGACCAGTCGGCCCTGTTTCTGTTGCTTACCTGATGGCGGCACATCAGATGTTGGGGAACGAAAGCAAAGCTAAATCCCTTTCGGAAAAACTCTCACGTGAGTGGCCCGACAGTCGCGTTGATTTATTGTTTCAAAGTTTGTTCGAAAATCCAAAATACGGTGTAGAACTTGGCGACGCTATGAAACGAGCCGGTTGGAGGCCAAAGAGCTAAAGATAAGGATTTTTCTTCGGCTTTTGGGGCCGTTCAAGATCGGGCAGGTCTCGACGGTTGAGGTCAGGATAAGTCGCTTGCTGCGCGCCGGCATCTGATTTCCTCCATCTACAAAACCTATCAGATGAGAGATCAATGGATGTCCATTCCATCAGATCCCGATATCTCACTTTCTCCGCGCGGCCGGCATTCCTGTTCCTAACACGTTGCACAAAGCAAGACCGGCAGGATGGGGCCACGAACAACGGCATGATACTATAAAATAGAGTGCCATCTTTGCGCTGCCGAATAACTACAATGAGCGCATAGTTACGAATGCTGCAACATACATGACTGTCGGCTTTCGGTCACACAGCAGCCAATCACCAACATTGGTTTTCAGTTCGTAATGTAAACGAAGATCAATTTTGTTCGGCCCCCGCTTCATTAATCCAGATTGCGCGAGGGTTCGCCTTCACGTCATCCAACATCTTAAACACTTCTCCCTTCCAACCCGCTTTAATCTGTATAGCCAATTGAGACGGTGGCCGGTGGTCTGGTTCAAGAATGGCATATTCATATCTGAGTGGTTTCTCGAAGGGTAAAAACACGACTTTTCCGTTCGAAAGATCAAGCTCTCGTTCGGTCGCAACTGTCAGCGGATCAACGATGCTGCAACACTGCCCCGAACTGACAAAGGGGATAAGAGGTAGAAAATACTGGCAGGTAACAGTTTGATTGTACTCAGCGGCAACGTTCTCGAACTCCTGCCGGACTTTCCGTTGGAACGGGTGTGAAGGATGCAGGCCTCCTATTGGCGTTCTGTCAAGATCCGATAGTGTCAGGACCTTGCGCGACGCAAGAGGATGCTCACAATCAATGGCACAGAAGCAATCAGCCCGGATAAGTTCAGCGGAATACTGGGGTTCTTTGCCGGCTGAATGCTCGAAGTCAGCAAAGCCGAAGTCGATATTTTGCGTCCCGGCAAGCTCCATAATCTGCGGTGAGCTGCGTGTCGAAAGCGTGATGCGAATATCGGGGTTTTCACCAACTGATTGGCTTATGAAACGTGGGAACAAAAAGGCAGATGGACCCGGCATCGTTGCAATATTCAAGCTTCCGGCATGCCCTTTGATGAGCCCTTCCATCGTGCTGGAGATTGTCGCCAAGCGGTCCAAAATACCCGTAGTTTCGGCTAAGAGATAGTGCGCCTCAGGGACTGGCACCAATCGTCTTCCCTTACGTTCGAACAGCGTCAGGCCCAATGTCTTTTCAAGGTTTTTCAATGCTAGGCTAATCGCAGGCTGCGTGCGATTTAGTTTCTTGGCGGTTTGAGAGATGGAGCCGGTCTCCATCACCTCACGAAATACGGTTAGCTGAGTTAGGTTCATATTCTTAAACATAAACAAAACTTTAGTTTAGTGAAATATAACAAATTTGTATTTATGCAGTTTGTCTCTACGCTTGCGGGATCGAAGTTTGGGAAAACCAAAGCCGAAATTCCAACAAGGGAGATGATAATGAAATTTGTGAAATGCTTGACTGGTCTTGCATTGGCGGGCGCGCTGGCAGCCCCCGCGCTGGCGCAGGACCCAACGTTCTTCCGTATTGGCACTGGTGGCGCTGGCGGAACCTATTTCCCCATCGGTGGCACCATCGCAAACGGAATCTCCGCCCCTCCGGGATCGCGCCCGTGCGAAGAAGGCGGTCAGTGCGGTGTTCCGGGCCTGATCGCGATCGCGCAATCCACCACCGCTTCGGTTTTCAACAATGCCGCCGTGCAGAACGGAGAACTTGAGGCCGGGCTGGCTGCAGCCGACGTCACCCGTTCGATGTATCTGGGTGAAGGTAAGTTCGAAGGCAAACCTCATCCCAAACTGCGCATCGTCGCCAATCTGTTCCCCGAAGACCTGCACCTGGTGCTTCCGGCCGGCACGACGATTAACGATCTGAGTGATCTGGAAGGCAAGCGCGTTGGTATTGCGCAGGCTGGTTCCGGCACGCAGGTTGCCGTTTTGCAGATGCTGGATGCTTGGGGCGTCAACCGTGACAACATGGATGAGGCCGAGCTGAACAATAGTCAGAGCGCCGAGCGTCTGGCCGATGGTCAGCTTGACGCCTATTTCTATGCCGCAGGCTGGCCGGTTGCTGCGATGGTGCAGCTGTCTTCGACCAAAGGTATGAACCTACATTCCTTCTCGGACGAAGATCTGGGCAAGATCAACGAGATCATTCCGGCCTATATCCCCTCAGCCATTCCAGGTGGCGTGTATGAAGGCATCGACGGCGAAACCAAGACCCCTGCGGTCAGCGCGATGCTGGTTGTGTCGTCGGACCTGTCTGACGACCTGGTCTATGAGCTGACCAAGGCGATGTGGAACGACAACACCCGCAAGCTGCTGGATAACGGTCATGCTAAGGGCAAGCAGATCACCCCTGATACCGCTCTGGATGGTGTCGAAGCACTGGGCGTTCCGCTGCATCCGGGTGCTGAGAAGTTCTACAAAGAAGCCGGGCTTCTTCAGTAACCCGATCTCATCCCAAATTATCGTCCGGTGCCCCTAGTCGGGGCACCGCACACCCGAAATGCGCGAAATCAGGGGGCCATCATGTCCACGACTAAAAATCTTGATGACCACGAACTCACAGCTGAAGAATTAGCGGCTATCGAAGAACAGTTCGACGAGGGTGCCGCTGTCCGGCAGGTTACGCCGACAACTGGCAAGGTCCTGCGCGTTGTAGCCCTGATCTTTGCGTTTTACGAATTCTTCACGGCCGGTTTTGGCCTGCCGGCCGATCACTGGCACATGGGCATCTATCTGGCTCTACTGTTCATTCTGGTCTACGCGACAATCCCGATTATCGGGGCCAAAAGCCTTTACGCGCTAAAGGTCAGCAGGTTCCGGATCGGCAACATCCCTCTTTACGATCTGGTCTTCATGGCCCTTGGGATCATCGCGGCGCTGTACGTGGGCGTCGCCTGGCGCGGCATTCCGTTTCTTGGGATTGAGGAACAGACCTTCCGTATGGGTAACCCCAACAGTTATGACGTGATTTTGGGTGTGATTATCATCCTGCTGGTGCTGGATATCGCACGCCGCACGCTTGGTTGGGTGCTGCCGCTGATCATCTGCGTATTTATCTCATACGCTTTGCTTGGGCCGTATTTCCCCGGATTGTTGCAGCATCCTGGCGTGAACTTCAAAACCTTCGTTTCGTCGATGTACTTTCCGCAGGAGGGTATCTACGGCGTCACGTTGTGGGTCGTCTCGACAATCGTTTTCCACTTTGTGCTGTTTGGCGTGATCGCGCAACGCACCGGGTTAGGGCAACTTTTCATCGATAACGCCACCATTTTGGCGGGCCGCTATACCGGCGGTCCGGCAAAAGTGTCGGTGGTATCCTCGGCCTTCTTCGGCACGATCTCGGGTTCTTCGGTGGCCAACACCGTATCAACCGGCGCGCTGACAATTCCCAACATGAAGCGCCTTGGATACCCCGGCCATTTTGCGGGCGGGGTCGAAGCCGCTTCCTCGGCCGGTGGTCAGATCACTCCGCCGATCATGGGTGCCGCGGCCTTTATCATGGCAGAGTTTCTCGAGGTTCCCTACACCACCATCGTTATTGCTGCGATATTTCCTGCGCTTCTGCACTATGTTGGCGTCTTTGCTGTCGTGCACCTGATGGCACGCAAGCTGAATCTCAAAGGTCTGACCAAAGAGCAACTGCCGCAGCTCAAAGCCGTCTGGGCCGAAGGCTGGGCCAACATAGTGCCCCTGATCGGCCTGCTAGTGGTTCTGTTCACGGGTTACACGCCCTTCATGTCGGCCTTCTGCGGCATATCACTTGCAGTAATCGCTGGCATGTCGCGCTTGAGGCAGCCTCCGACGCTGATCTATGCGGCAGCGTTCCTCAGTTTTGTACTGTGGAAGTTCTCAGACGGCGGCTTTGACCTGACCATGACAACAATCCTGAGCGGATTGACGGTGGTCGCAACTATGAACCCTCAGAAACGCATCGAAGTGCCCGAGATGCTACAGGCGGTAGAATTGGGTGTGAAATACTCGCTAGCCGTGGGCGCCGCCGCTGCTGCGGTCGGTATCGTGGTAGGCGTGATCAACACCACTGGCATCGGGTTCCGCATCGGTTTCATGGTTACACAGGGCGCAGGCAACCTGGCATCGGATCTGTACAACATGATCTCGTTCGGCAGCTTCCAGTTCTTTGCGATGGAAGACTTACAATTGTTCATCTCATTGGTGTTCATCGCCGTCGTCTGTATCCTGATGGGCGCGGGCATTCCGACCACCGCGCTGTATATCATGCTGGTGTCAGTGGCGCAGCCTGCGCTGGCGCAACTGGGTGTTCCACCCATCGCCAGCCACCTTTTCGTGCTCTACTATGGTGTGGTGTCCGAGATTACACCACCGGTCTGTACTTCAGCCTATGCCGCGGCTGCCATTGCGAACTCAAACCCGTTCCGAACTGGTCTTTCTGCTTTCACCCTTGGATTGGGCAAAGTGATTGCGCCCATGGCCTTTGTCTATGCGCCGGTCCTTCTGTTCGTGTCGTCAACCGGGTTCAACCTATGGGAATTCACCTATACCGCGACCAGTTGCATCGCCGGGGTTATTGCCCTGTCGGCGGCTGTGGTTGGGTATTGGTTGAGTCCGCTGAATATCGCATCGCGCATTCTGTTGGCCATCGCTGGGATTATCTTTGTCGCGCCCAGCCTGACTGCTGATCTGATCGCGCTGGCCGTGGCATCACCTGTCATCGTCACTCAACTGATCGCCCGCAACCGCAGTAACTCACCGGCGTGAAACCATGACAGAACAAGTGACCATTATCGGCGCAGGGATCGTCGGCATTTGTTGCGCTTTGTCGCTACAAGAGCGCGGCATTTCTGTTCGGCTGATTGACCGCGGTCTACCGGGGCAGGAAACCTCTTTCGGGAATGCAGGTGTAGTGTCGCCGTGGTCAATCATTCCGCAAGCGATGCCGGGCATATGGAAATCACTGCCGCAGATGCTACTGGACCCTAAAAGCGCACTTTCGGTCAGAACCAGTTACTGGCCAAAAATGATCCCCTGGGGCCTGCGGTTTTTGGGAAACTCCGGCGAAAGGTCAGTGCGTGAAATCTCGGACGCGATGGAGCTTTTGTGCCGCCCTTCTATCGACCTGTATCGTCGTCATCTTAAGGGCACCGGACACGAAAATCTGATCACCGACAGCTACTATATTCACGCATTTCGCCATCGGAAGCAGGCTGATCTGAATGGGCTTGGATATCTGATCCGCCAGGAGAAAGGAGGCGATCTGGAGCTGATCGATGGTGCCGAGTTGCGCCACTTGGAACCCGCACTGTCAGAGGAATTCAAAGCCGCAATCGTGATCAAAGGTCAGGCACGCGTAACCTCACCAGGACGTGTGGGGGCAGTTCTGGCTGAAAAAGCGCGCTCGCAAGGCGCCGAAATAGTACAAACCGAAGTCACCAAACTGACACCGGCTGAAGGTGATGGTTGGCAGATTACAACCTCGCAGGGCACGATGCGTGCCGCCAGCATCATCCTCGCGGCCGGTGTGTGGTCCGCCGACCTGCTGAAACCATTGGGGATGCCTGTGCCGCTTGTGGCCGAACGGGGCTACCATGTCGAATTCCCTAAGCCCCTGGCCCAATTAACCAATTCGGTCATGGATGTAGACGCAAAGGTGGTTGCAAGTTCAATGCAGGACGGTCTGAGAGTCGCTGGCACGGCTGAATTTGGTAGCGTCGACGCGCCCGCTGATCCACGCAAGAAAAAAATCCTGACCGAACAAGCCAAGGCCATGATGCCAGGCCTCGATGCAGGCGAGGCACAATTTTGGATGGGTCGACGTCCGTCCTTTCCGGACAGTTTGCCGGCGATCGGACCAGTTAACGGGCGGGAAGGGCTCTATACCGCGTTCGGGCATTCTCATTATGGGCTGATGATGGCCCCAAAGACCGGCGAGCTTGTGGCCGATCTTGTGTCTGGTCGCAGCCCAAACATCGATCTGGCCCCGTTTTCTCTGGCCCGGTTCTAAAGTTTCAAATCAGAAGGATCCGATGATTATGCCAATATACAACGGTGGTCAGAACATCTGCGGGGCGTCAATTGGTGTTCTGTGCCTTGAAAGCTATTTTCCAAAACCACCGGGCCATATCAAAAACCCTTCCAGCCTGCCATTTCCGGTTCTGTATGAGATGATCGACGGTGTGACGGTCCCGACCTTGCTGAACAACCCTTCGCCCGAGTTACTGGCACCGTTCATCGAAGGCGCCAAGCGGCTTGAGGCTGAAGGCGTTCGAGCCATCACAGGCAGTTGCGGCTTTCTAGCCTTGTTTCAAAAAGAATTGGCAGCTGCGGTTTCAGTTCCTGTCTTTGCCTCCAGCCTGATCCAGGTGCCGCTGGCCTTTCAAATGACCGGTGCCAACGCGCCAGTGGGCGTGCTAACCGCGGATGCATCCGCATTGACGCATCGGCATTTCGAATGTGTCGGTGCATCAGGTGTTCCTGTGGCCGTGAAGGGATTGGAGGATACCACAGAATTCGCCGAAGTGATCCTGCGGAACACGCGGACCCGGATGGACACGGACCTGATCGAGACCGAGGTCAGGGATGCGGCCCGTACTCTGGTTCTTGAAGCTCCGGACATTCGGTCGTTGGTTTTGGAATGCACGGATCTGCCGCCTTACGCATCGCGGCTTCAGGAAGAACTGCAGCTTCCTGTCTTTGACCTGGTCACACTGGCGCATATGGCGCACGCTGTAACGACTCGGGCGCCATATTCGGGGCTGATGCCGTGGCAGCGCTGACCGTGCCAAAACAGTCAATGAAAGAGAAATAGAATGGACCCTGGCCGGGAACTCAGGATATCTGAGGCCTTGCGACATTGCTTTGGTTCATAGGAGTTGTGAGTGTCCGTTGACCTGTCCATCCTGATGATTGCCATCTGCCTTGGTGCAATGCTGCAAGTCGGAGTTGGTATCGGGTTCAGCATCATCGCGGGACCGCCCATGATGATTTTGCTTGGCACGTCGACAGCGGTTCCCGTTTTGCTTTTGCTGAACACGTTTGGATCAGTGGTAGCGACAGACCGGCATGTTCTGAAAAACAACCATCAACTAATCCGGACCGCGGTCATTGGTTGCTGTGTCGGAGTTGCCGCCGGCCTTGTTGTGTATCCCTTTTTTAGCGAAGCATTTGTTCTTGCCCTGACGGCGTGTCTATTGCTGATCGGGTTGATTACGACCTTGCTCCCCTTGCGGGGATCCATTGGCAACGCTGGATTTTCAGTCGTTACAGGACTGTCTGGGCTTGCAACTGTTTGGGCGGCGACACCGGGCCCTCTTATGGTGTTCGGTTTGATAGCAAAGGGTCGTTCCGCCAAAGAGGTGGCAAAGTTGGTTCAACCCATAGCGCTGGTGGCATATGGCATAGCTTTCTTGTTGCACAATTTGTCCGAAGCCCAAGAAATCTCATATGAACCGCAGTTAATAGGGTTCGTTGCGATTACTCTGATCGGCAGCATCATTGGTCGTGCAGCAGGCCCTTACTTACCACAGCCGATCGTCATCGCAGTGATCCGCGTGGTATCCTTGATTGCCTGCTGCGTTCTGTTCCATCGGGCTTTTTCAATGGCTTAACCTTAAAGGTCACAAGATGACACGAAACAACAATCTGCACAGGTTTCCACGTGCCAAACTTATGTCGGGTCCAACCCCTTTGGAGCGTTTGGACAACTTGTCGGCAGAAATGGATATCGACCTTTGGCTGAAACGTGATGATCTGACTGGCCTTAGTTTTGGTGGCAACAAAACACGGCAGCTTGAATTTTATCTCGGAGATGCGCGTCAGCAAGGTGCTGATACCATTCTGATCACCGGCGCCGTTCAATCCAATTTCGTTCGATCTGCGGCCGCTGCCGCAGCCAAACTAGGCATGCAATCCGTGCTTCAGTTGGAAGAGCGTGTCCCTGACATGGGGGCGGAGTACTATTCGTCCGGGAATGTGCTGCTGGCACAAATCCTTGGTGCCGAGCATTTGGGCTACCCGGAAGGTGAAGACGAAGCGGGAGCCGACGCAGCGCTGCATGCGCGCGCAGTTGAATTGAAAGCCAAAGGTCACAAACCGTACGTTATTAATCTGGGGCTGGGCCATCCGCCCTTGGGTGCCTTGGGCTACGTCGTGGCCGGACAGGAATTGTATCAGCAGATGCCGGATTTCGACGCGGTCGTCGTCCCCTCGGGTAGCGGTGCCACACATGGCGGACTGCTGACCGGTCTGGCGTTAGAAGAAAGCACTGCCTCGGTGTTTGGGATTTGCGTGCGCAGAGATCGTGATAAGCAGCAGGCCCGAATGAAGGTCGTTCTGCAGAAACTTGCGGACTTGCTGGATATCGACGCAAGACTTCTACAGGACAAGATTAGTGTCTTTGACGAAGCCTTGCCGCCGGGTTATGGCAAAGTGAATGCAATAACGAGCGCTGCATTGGAAAAGATGGCCCGGACGGAAGGGATTTTCCTCGACCCTGTTTATTCTGCGAAAACGTTCTCTGGTTTGCTGAACTTGGTCGAAAGTGGGAAAATCAAATCAGGCGAAAAAATCGTATTGTTACACACGGGTGGATTGCCCGCACTCTTTGGATATCAAAGTGAATTGATCCACAACCCAACTTGAAGCGTTCGCAGTCCTCATACGTTTCAGAAACTTACTTGCCTCCATCTTTGGTACCCAAACGAAACTCCTGAAACCCCAGCGATGAGCCATCTGTGTCGCTAATAAAACTCGAAAGACCATTTTCAGGCTTCGCGTAACCAGACCAGCCAGCATCACAGCAAATTTCAACAAAGAGAAGATCCAAGACATGACCACCACTCGCATTGAAACCGGCCAGCGCATGAGCAGAATCATCAAACACAATGGTGTGGCCTATCTATGCGGCCAAACGTCGGCGCACCTACAGTGGCAGAACAGACGCGAGAAATACTGAGGTGAACTTCGTATGGGACGCATGGGTACCAGAGGGCGACGCTCCAACATGGGACTGTGGAGAGTCCAAGCTTGCACGTGGTGGTCCAAAAGTTGACGTGATTAGACGGCTACCTATGACTGAATCACCACCGAATGCGCTGATGCGATCAGCGATTTTTTCGTCCCGGTGTTGTCTCCACTACGAATGTCTGGTTCCCGCTCGATCGGCGAATACAAATGTTCTGCTTTCGGTTTGCGAGAGCGGCCATTGCATTCAAATCTAGGAGCGGAAGTTTTGTCAGCGTACCGATTGTTGAGCTTTGTCGCAGCGAAGCCTCGGTTTGAAATCAATTTGGATCGGCACGATCAAACGACCGGTCTGGGGAGATCGGCTGCGTTGTCAAAACAACGCTTTTGCTAATGCGACAAGATTGTACACCGCCGCATTAAACAAGAGCGGATGGCGGTTTTGTTGCACAACCATGCCATTCACATACCTCGTCAGACAGGAACGGCAGGCAACGACATTTCACCACCTATCACGATCAGGCCGGCCCTTTGGATCGCAGGTTCATCTCGTCGAACGTGAAGAGATGAACCTGTTGAGATCAATGCCCGGTCAGCACCAGCGTATTCACCGGCATCAGGATCAGACGCAGGCGCAAGCCCGCCGCGTGGACAACACCGATCGTGTCGATCACATGCAAGGCGGCGGCGTGCCAGAATCCCAAATCCTCATGCTCAAGCCGTTCATGGTTATCGGTGTAGACATTGGCCAGGCAATTGCTGCCCGGAGGGATGTCGTCCGCCATACCTTTGTACAGCGGCTCCATATAGACCAAAATCGAGCCGGGCACCTTGTTGGTCTGAACATCGCGCAGCTCATCTGTGGGACGTATCTGACCTGACGGGATGACATCCTGCACCTCAACCACAACCATCGGGATCACGGTGAAGGGCTTGGTCATGCAGCCTAGCTCTCCGATCATGCCCGGCTTGATGACCTGAGCGGCCATCTGGTTGAATGCAGCCTGAAACCGGTTATGTCCCGAGCTTGACGGAACCAGAATGCCCGCAGGCCGCAGCAAAGGACTGACATAGTCGCCCACCTGCAGGCCGAATTGTTCAACCCGGCCCGTCACACCTGCACTTACGACTGTTTTGTCCAACTCGGTCAGAGCCGCATCAAGTTGCGCGTTGGCGCTGGCCAGTTGGGCCGGGATCAGTTCTTCGATCTGCTGCACCACGGCGGCACGGCGGGATCGCGATGCGGTCAGCTGCGCTTCACGCTCGGCAACAAGGTTTTCCAACCGGTCGATTTCGGCCAATCGCACGGCGCTGGAGCCTTCGTCCCGCAGGGTGGTATTACGCTCTAAATCCTCAAGCGATTGATCCAATGCAGCGCGCGCGCCTGCGATGCCTGCGTCGGCCTCGGCCAGATCGGTTTCCGCCACTTTCAGCGAGGCCTGAACCTGCGCGATCTGCGCATGCGCGGCCTCGACCTGTGCGGTTTGGGTGAAATCCTCGATCCGGAAAATCGGCTGACCGGCAGTGACCTGCTGGTTATTAGTGACATAGACCTCGGACACGCGACCGCCGAGCTGGGGTAGGATCGTCACCGTGCGGAAATAAGACGCGGCCGTTTTACTGGCAGGGTGGAAGTAAAACAGCGTGGTGATCACAGTCAGCGCAAGAATGGCGCAGGTGGTCAGGCCCCAGCGCAGTTCATACCACATGGTGAACAATGTGATTTCATGGCCTATGCGTTTGCCCTGTACGTAACGACGAAACAGGTAATCCGGCAACACGGTGACCAGCGCGCACATCAGTGTCTCAAGCATCTCTTACTGCTCCTGCTGCGCGGTAGGTTGCGATGGGGTCGCGGGGGCAGGAACATCGTTGCCTTGATTGCCCAAGGATCGGATCGCGTCAGCAATGGCGCGCAAGGGGGCGGCGACATCCGGGAACTGGAACCCGGCTACAAGAATGGCCGCCACCCAGAACAGACCATTGTGGGTAAACAGAGCCAACAGCGCCAATATCCCCACAAGCTGAAACTGAGGGTGGTTGGATTCATGCGCGATTTTTTCCGGGATGGAGTGCAGCGTAAAGTAGCCAACTCCGATCAGAACGATCACCAAAACGGTAAAAACAAACATGAAGGTCAGCAAAAAGTCGCTGCCATCTGCCTGCGTGACGTATGAGGGGATATGCCCCGTGGCCATTGGATGTAATTCTGCCGGTGTCACGTCTTTCTCCGATTCCGATGATAGCTGCACTAAAAACAGGCCGGTCTCTTTGGTTCAAGTTTACATTGCGGAAATTACGCCTCTTTTCCACTAGTGTTACGCATGCGAAGCTTTGCGCATGAATAAAAGCAGATCTCAAATCCACCCGTTTTGGGGTGATCCTAGGGCGGAGTTTCTAACATGATCGATTTCCTGGTCATCGGTGGCGGCATCGCCGGATTAAGCGCGGGCGCGCGTTTGTCCGAACATGGTCATGTCGTCGTGCTCGAAGGCGAAGACGCGCTGGGATATCACACCTCTGGCCGGTCAGCGGCGTTGTTTGAAAAGGGGTATGGACCACCTTCCGTCAAGACCCTGAATGCAGCGAGCGAAGCTTACCTCAGATCGAACGGCTATCTGTCGCCACGCGGGTTGATGCTGATTGCCGGGCATGATCAACGAGATGAGTTTGTTCAGGATCAGGCTGACCTTCGTCTGTCAGAAATCTCGGTTGACGAGGCCATTTCGCGGGTTCCGATACTGAACCCACAGACTGTTGGGTTTGCTGCCGCCAGCAGCGTTGCATTTGACATTGATACCGACCGGATGATGCAAGATTTCGCACGTGTAATCCGGGCCAACGACGGCTTGGTTCTGACCCGTCAGAAGGTCGAGAGCATCACCAAAGTTGGGCACTGGTTTGTTGAGGCGGCAGAACCTTTCGAGGCTAAGGCTCTTGTAAATGCCGCAGGCGCGTGGGTGGATGAGATCGCCACGATGGCTGGCGTTACACCGATCGGCATAGAACCGCGGCGGCGATCTGTGGCCCGTATTCCCGCCCCTGCCGGTCATGGCGTGACCGGTTGGCCTTTGATGTTGGGCGCTGGCGAAGGCTGGTATGCGAAACCGGATGCCGGAAAGCTGATCGTTTCCCCTTGCGAGGCTGATCCGACCTTTCCCCATGATGCCTATGCGGACGACATGGTGTTAGCCGAAGGACTGGCGAGGTACGAAGCGATGGTGACCGAACCGGTCACAAGGGTCGAGGCGAACTGGGCTGGGCTTCGCAGCTTTGCGCCGGATGGTACGCTGGTCTTAGGCCCCGACCCTGCCGATCCCACGTTTATCTGGTCGGCTGCGCAAGGCGGTTATGGCTTTCAAACGGCACCGGCGGCCTCACAGCTGGTGGCGGATTTGGCAATTGGCGCACGATCCGAACTGGACGCGGCCAGCGTTTCAGCCCTCAGACCGGAAAGACTACGTGGATGACAAAACGCAAACTCCCTGCAAATGCCAGCGTCGCGACGGTATCCGATGGGCAAAAGATGGTCGCTCCGGCGGCCAGCAGCAATGCCGATGCGCTTTGTGATCTGTTGGCGCGGTTTGGCCCATCGTCAGGTCGCGCGTTGGAATTGGCGAGCGGTACGGGGCAACACGTCGCGGTCTTTGCCAATCGACTGACCGGTCTGGATTGGCAACCCAGTGAGGTTGAACCTGAACGACGCGCTTCAATCGACGCATATGCCGAAGGCGTAGAAAACATAGCCCCTGCGATAGAACTCGATGCGGTCCAACCCGGTTGGCATATTGTTCACGGGGCAAATGACCTGATCCTCTTGATCAACTTGCTGCATCTGATCAGTTGGTCGGAGATGGAAACCTTGGTGACCGAGGCCGCGCTGGCGCTGAACCCGGGCGGTCGGCTAATCCTCTATGGGCCATTCATGCGCGCTGGCCGATTGACCAGTACCGGAGACCAGAACTTTCATGCTGCGTTGAGCCAACAAGACCCGGACATCGGATACAAGGATGACGCCGATATTCTGGACCTGCTGCGTCGAGTTCAACTGAGTTTAATCGATGCTGTTGAAATGCCAGCAAACAACCTGGCATTTATCGCTGAAAGACCTGCAGTCTGATCAAGATCAAAGTCAGGCAAATTCCATGAACATATTCACAAGGTAATATGTTTAAAGGAAGCCCACAAATGAACTGGCAAGACAAGCTCTCGGATACGCGCAACAATCTGCGCAACCTCAACGCTGCAATCCCTGATACCGCCCGTGCCTTCGGTGCGCTGGGAAAAACCGTCAAAGAAGGCGGTTCGCTGGACTACAAAACCAAAGAGCTGATCGCTTTGGGTATGTCCATCGCTGCCCGCTGCGAACCTTGCATAACGCTACACACCGAAGCTCTGATCAATGCCGGAGCAAGCCGCGAAGAAGTGTCAGACGTTCTGGCCATGGCCATTCAAATGGGCGGAGGACCGTCGATGATGTATGCGGCCAAGGCGTTGGAATGCTTTGACGAGCTATCAGTATGAAGAAAGGCCCCGGAGATCTCCGGGACCTTTGCTTAGTCAGCCGTCCTTGCGGATGGTTTCGTTTTTCGGATCATAGGGGCTGTCGCAGGTGACAACCGCATCCCACAGTTTGTCCTGAAGCTTGACCTTCAGCTTGGTGCCTTCGACCGCCAGATCGGGCTTCACATAGCCCATGCCGATGGATTTCTCGAAGGCCACCGAATAACCGCCCGAGGTCAGACGACCGACGCGTTCACCTTCCGGCGTATACAGCACTTCACGGCCCCACGGATCGGCATCCTCCGGCCCGTCGATCAGCAGGGTGCAGCATTTCACGCGTACGCCAGTCTCTTCCAGCTTGGCCTTGCCATAGAAGTCTTTGGACAGGTCGACAAAGCGCGGCAGGTCGGCTTCTAGCGGGGTCGCGTCGCGGCCCAGCTCGGTGCCGAAGGCGCGATAGGATTTCTCCTGACGCAGCCAGTTCTGGGCGCGGGCACCGACCAGCTTCATACCGTGTTTCTCACCAGCTTTTTCCAGCAGGTCGAACAGGTAGTTCTGCATCTCAATCGGGTGGTGAAGTTCCCAACCCAGCTCACCGGTATAGGCCACGCGGATCGCGTTGACCGGGCACATGCCCAGTTCGATCTGACGGGCCGACAGCCATGGGAAGCGCTTGTTGGACAGTACGGTTTCCGGATCGGCGTCTTTGATGACCTCTTTCAGAACGTCCCGCGATTTGGGTCCGGCGATGGCAAAAACGCCCCACTGAGTGGTCACGTCCTGGATCTCGATGTAACCGAACTCCTCCATCTTGTCGTCGGCCGCCTTGCGCAGGTAATCGGCGTCGTACTCAGTCCAGGCACCAGCAGAGACGATGTAGTAGTTGTTCTCGCCGTTACGGACGATGGTGTATTCGGTGCGGGTGGTACCGTGCGAGGTCAGCGCGTAGGTCAGGTTGATACGACCGACCTTGGGCAGCTTGTTGCAGGTGAACCAATCCAGGAACTGGGTCGCACCGGGGCCTTTGACGACATGCTTTGTGAAGGCCGATGCGTCGATCAGGCCAACGCCTTCGCGGATCGCCTTTGCTTCGTCAACGGCATGCTGCCACCAGCCACCGCGGCGGAACGAGCGGGCATCATGGTCGAAGTTTTCCGGTGCATCCAGCGGACCAAAGTAGTTCGGGCGCTCCCAGCCGTTAACCCAGCCAAACTGTGCGCCACGCGCTTTCTGACGGTCGTAGGCCGGAACAGTCCGCAGCGGGCGGCATGCAGCACGTTCTTCATCGGGGTGGTGCAGGATGTAGACGTGCTCATAGCACTCTTCATTCTTGCGTGCCGCAAACTCGGTGGTCATCCAGTTCGACGAGTAACGTTTGGGGTCCAGCGAAGCCATGTCGATCTCGGCTTCGCCGTCGACCATCATCTGCGCCAGATAATAGCCGGTGCCGCCTGCGGCGGTGATACCGAACGAGAACCCCTCGGCCAGCCACATGTTGCGCAGACCCGGAGCCGGACCAACCAGCGGGTTGCCGTCGGGCGTGTAGCAGATCGGGCCGTTGAAATCGTCTTTCAAGCCGGATTCGGCACAGGACGGCACGCGCTCGGCCATTGCCATATACTGGTCTGCAATCCGGTCGAGATCGAGCGGGAACAGATCAGCACGGAAGCTGTCCGGTACACCATGTTCGAACTGCGCCGGCGCGCCATGTTCATAGATGCCAAGAATCCATCCGCCGCGTTCCTCGCGTGCATAAGATTCGTTGTCGGCATCACGGACAACTGGGTGTTCGGGGTTGCCCGCTTCACGCCATTTGACCAGCTCAGGGTCTTTGTCCATGACGATAAAGGTATGCTCGACCGGGATCGCGGGCATCTTGATGCCCAGCATCTTGGCCGTGCGCTGCGCGTGGTTGCCCGATGCGGTCACGACATGCTCGGCGGTGATAACCACCTGCTCATCCGACGGGATGAGGTTACCGCCCTTCTCAACCATTTTGGTGCAGGTGACTTCCCAGTGAGTGCCGTTCCAATGGAAGGCATCGGCCTGCATTTTGCGCACGATGTCGACACCGCGCTGACGGGCGCCCTTGGCCATCGCCTGCGTTACATCGGCGGGGTTAATGTAGCCGTCTTCGGTGTGATAGATCGCACCCTTCAGGTCCGAAGTTTCGATCAGCGGCCAGCGTTCCTTGATCTGGTCCGGGGTCAGCCATTCATATGCGACATCACAGGTTTCGGCCGTGGACGCATAGAGCATGTATTCATCCATTCGCTCTTGCGTCTGTGCCATGCGCAGATTGCCAACAACGGCAAAGCCTGCGTTCAAACCGGTTTCTTCCTCAAGCTGCTTGTAGAAGTCGACCGAGTACTTGTGGATGTGTGTCGTCGCATAGGACATGTTGAACAGCGGCAACAGCCCCGCTGCGTGCCATGTGGACCCTGAGGTCAGCTCATCCCGTTCGACTAGCATCACATCGTCCCAGCCTGCCTTGGCCAGGTGATATGCAATCGAAGTGCCGACGGCACCGCCGCCAACAACCAGTGCTTTGACTTGGGTTTTCATTACCGGGCGTCTCCCCTTGAATTCAGTTGACACCATATGGCGCATTTGAATGCCCCGGCGCGACATTCATCCGACCAGTGATATAAAGAAAACGACCCCCAATCTATTGGAGGACGTTTTTCACATCTGTCCTGTATGCGTCAGCCGCCCGTCAACGAACATTTTTTGAAGGCGTCTTTTGTGGCGCATTTACTGACCACTCCCGCGGACCCTTTGTTGATACGAACATCATGTGCCTCTGCGGAGCTTGTACTTTGGAAATACGACCTAACCCCCCCCAAAAAACCAGCAGAGTTGGCGTCTTCTGATTTGGGAGTTACTTCGCCGCCTTGAAAACTCGCAAATAGCCGACCGAAAACGTTGCCACCCGAATTGGCTTCTTCAATTTGCCCCTCAAGCAGATCGCTAAGCTCCTTGCGATATGCGACCTGAACTAAATCATCCGCAGATTCGATCTTATTTGCTGTCAGGTCAAACGTGTCCCCTGCCAGCCCATACTGTGCCGCCATGGTGTTTGCGATCAGAGCCATCCCGTCGACATTTTCGAGCCTCAGTTGCGCCAATTCGCCGCGAAGCTTCATGAATTCCGACCGAACCTCCGCCATTTTCACAGCCAACTCAACTTCGGTCTCGGGATTTACTTGTGAGGCATTGCCAATTCCCGGCACAGGCCTGCTCAGCAAAGCGTTGAAGCGATCATAGTCCAGATTGCTAAAGAACGAATGGACTTCCTCAGCTGGTGCATCGGAATAGGCCTTCAGTTGAATTTCCTGGCCCAAACCAAGTGTCGCCTTGTAAATCTCAAAATTGGCCGATGTTCTCAGATCTGTTATGCTGGCCGTTATAATCGACCAGAACGCCCGATCCCTTACTGTCAGAACATTGTAATCGTTTTGCACGAACTGGAAGTATGCGACACCCCCTATGACACCGAACGGTACATAGTCGCTTCTGCCGAAGTCTATGGCGTCAATGGACTGGGCGATGTTGCCTGCTAGCGTGTTTGACTTGGCATCTTTCTTGAGCAGCATCTGCAGCCATATCGTATGTTCACCGTTTTCATAGACCCAACTGCTGCGGTCCATCTTGGACGCCAGTTGCTCGGTTTTTTGTACGGCCACTTTTTTTGCCAACGGTCGAGCTGCTTCGCTGATATTGTCCTGCAACACGCCTTCACGTGCATCAAGTGTAAAATCTCGATTGACAATAGCCCGACGCACCCATTCGTTGTTTGTTTCAGGCAGATAGGATTTGCCGCCGGCGCGCCAACGCTTCTGTCGCTCGCGCTCTAACTCTTCTGCGTTCTTTTGTTCGCTAAATCTGGCGAACCGTTGCTTGATCACTTCCACATAACCGCTGGCAGTTAATTTACCTTCGGTTTTTTTGTCCTGCTGATAATAGTCAAGACCTGCCATGACCATTGCAACAATCAGTGCAAAGCCAAGAAACCTCAATGCTCCCATCCAAAACCTCGAATCAATTGCTGCTCATTTTCGCAATTGATAGCAGCAGAATTGGGCACCCTTGTGGCTCTGAGGCGGAATTCCCAAGGATGCGCCGTTTCTACGTGTTCGACAGGATCTTTCCGGGGTTCATGATGTTATCGGGGTCCAGTGCCTTTTTGATGGCAGTCATATACGTGACCGCTGGTCCAAGCTCTTTGACCAGGTAGGGCCGTTTGCCCTGTCCGATCCCATGTTCGCCCGTGCACGTGCCTTCCATCGAAATAGCCAGATCATTCAGCCAACCGACGAATTCGTCAGCTTTGCTGACTTCGTCCGCGTTTTCCATGTCGATCAGCAGCAAGGAATGAAAGTTGCCATCCCCGACATGCCCAACCACGGGGGCCATAAGCCCTAGCTCACGCGCTTTGTCCTGAGTCGCTGTGACGCACTCTGCCAAACGCGAGATCGGGACGCAGACATCCGTGGATATTCCCCGCGCGCCCGGACGCAGTTGCAAGGAAGCCCAGTACATATCATGCCGGGCCTGCCAGAGTTTATTGCGTTCCTCAGTCGTTGAGGTCGCCGCAAAATCGGTGCCACCGAACTCTTCCGCGATCTGGTTGAAGGTTTCGGACTGTTCGACCGCACCGTTTTCCGATCCGTGGAACTCGAGCAATAGCAATGGCGATTCCGGCAGGCTCAGCCCAGAATAGGCATTAGCGGCCTTGACCGACATTTCATCCAGCAGCTCGATCCGCGCCACCGGAACACCATATTGGATCGTCATCATGACAGCCTGACAGGCCGCATCCACCGACGGAAATGAACAACGGGCCGAGGCGATCGCCTCGGGGATGCCCTGCAGGCGCAAGGTAAGTTCGGTGATGATGCCCAACGTCCCTTCGGCCCCGATCAGCAACCGAGTCAGGTCATAACCCGCCGAGGATTTCTTGGCCCGGTGCCCGGTTCGGATGATCTGCCCATCCGGCATGACCGCCTCAAGACTAAGGACATTGTCCTTCATCGTGCCATAGCGAACCGCGTTGGTCCCGGACGCCCGCGTCGCCGCCATTCCACCCAACGAGGCATTTGCGCCGGGGTCGATCGGAAAGAACAGGCCCTGATCCCGCAAATGGGTATTCAGGTCTTCGCGCGTCACACCCGGCTGTACGACGCAATCCAGATCACCCGGGTTCACAGCCAGCACATTATTCATCTGGGTCAGGTCAACCGAGATACCACCAGCAGGGGCGTTCACGTGACCCTCCAACGATGTACCCGTACCAAATGCAATCACCGGTACCTTGTGCGTGGCGCAGGTTTTTACGATCTCGGAGACCTCTTCCGTAGAATGGGGAAAAACCACGGCATCCGGTGATTGGTTTTCGATCCAGGTGGTCGTGTGACCATGTTGTTCGCGGATTGCCTGACCGGTTTGCAAACGGTCACCAAACTTTTGTTTCAGGATGCCGACAGCTGCCTCGATCCCCACTTCATTTCGCGGCAAAGCAACTGCCTGCACCATGGTCTTCCCCTTTGAAACGCCGGGCTATTCGCCGAGCGCAATTCCTTCACGACGTGGATCGGCACCGCCGACCAGCACATCTCCGATCTCAATCGCATGCAGGCCCGATGTCAGGTCGCGCGGGTTCACTTCAAAACCCAGCTCGATTAGCGGGTCCGAGAACCCTTCGGCGGCGGTTCCCACTTCGACATCATAAGTGCCAAAACGATTGACGAGATGCGGCAGTGAAAGAGCTTGCTGCACATCCATGTCCCAATCTGCCCAGGCGATGATCGACTTGGCAACATAGCCGATGATACGGCTACCGCCCGGCGATCCGATGGCCAGAACAGGCGCGCCGTCCTGCATCACAACTGTCGGGCTCATCGACGAACGTGGGCGTTTGCCCGGCTCCAACCGGTTGGCAATTGGAACACCGTCACTGTGCGTTTTGAACGAGAAGTCCGTCAATTCGTTGTTTAGCAAAAACCCGTTTGTCATCAGCCGTGAACCGAATCCGTTCTCAATCGTCGTCGTCATCGACAGAACGTTTCCGTACTGATCAACGATCGAGATATGCGAGGTTGAGGGTAACTCGATCGAAATATCGTCGGCCCAATTCGACGCATGATCGAACTCGGGGTTACCCGGTGCGACCTCTGTCAGGGCGGCTTCGCCGCTTAGCAGTGCACCGCGATCCGACAAATAGGCAGGATCCACAAGCCCCTGCGTTGGCATGGGAACAAAATCATGATCGGCCATGTAGCGACCGCGATCTGCGAAAGCCAGACGCGAAGCATCACCGATCAGGCGCCATGCATTGGTGTCTTCGGGGCCCATTGCAGCCAGATCATAGCCGTCCAGCATGCCCAGAATCTGACCAACGGTCAGCGCGCCTGACGATGGCGGGCCCATGCCGCAGACCTCATAGGCGCGATAGGTTGCGCACACTGGTTCACGCTCGATCACCTGATACAGCGCCAGATCAATTCCCGACAGAACGCCCGGGTTGCCTTCGGCGTTGCGTACGGTGCTGACGATGCCAGCGGCAACTTCACCACCATAAAAGCCAGCCGAGCCTTCGTTGGCCAAAATACGCAGAGTTTCGGCATAGGCCGGGTTGGTCAGGCGTTGCCCCTGCTCAAGCGGCTTACTGTCGGGCAGGAAATATTCTGCGGTTGCAGGAAAGCGCGACAGGCGTTCGGCATCCTTTTCGACCAGGCCAGCAAGGCGCGGGGATACCAGAAAACCGTCGTCCGCCAACGCGATGCCATCGGCAAACAGGCTTGGCCAGGGACTGCGGCCCCAGCGCCGGTGTGCCTCTTCCAGTAAGGCCGGTGTCCCGGGTGTGCCCACCGACAATCCGCCGACAACTGCATCAAAGAACTTCAGCGGTTCGCCGTTTTCGTCATGGAACAGCCTGTGGTTCGCCTCAAGCGGGGCCGTTTCACGCCCATCCAATGTCGTCAGCTTGCCCGATGCAGCGTCATACCAAACCAAAAATGCACCGCCACCAAGGCCCGACGATTGCGGTTCGACCAACCCCAGCACAACCTGAACGGCGACCATTGCATCAGCCGCCGACCCGCCGGCGCGCAAAACCTTTGCGCCTGCTTCAACCGCCAATGGATTCGCAGCAGCGACCATCCAGTTTTCAGATGTGACCGGCTGCCCTGCCATCTTGGCCTCAAGCGCAGCGATCACCTCTTCGGTCAGGCCTTGCACCTGCCCCTCGGACGCGCCTTCGGGCGCAACGGCATCCGCCGTCTCCTGAGCAGTCAATGGTCCTGCCAGCACCACCGCCGACAGCAACACTCCCGAAATCAGACTTCGTTTCATCGTATCCTCCTGAAAATATGCGTGTGTAAATTGGCACCGCCCGCATCAAAACGCGGGAAACACCTGATCAAAGCATTGCGGGGACCACTTGATCCGGCGGGCGGTGACCGTCTTCGAAAGTCTTGATATTTATAATAACTTTCTCGCCCATTTCGATCCGCCCCTCTAACGTGGCCGACCCCATGTGGGGCAGCAGAACAACGTTTGGTAACTGTCGCAACCTTGGGTTCACATCCGTCCCATGCTCATAGACATCCAGGCCCGCGCCGGCGATTTCGCCCGAGCGTATCCGACGTGTCAGAGCGTTTTCGTCGATCACCTCACCCCTTGAGGTATTCACGATAACGGCTGTCGGCTTCATCAATTTCAGCCGCCGTGCATTCATCAAATGGAAGGTAGACGGTGTCGACGGGCAATGGACCGAAATCACATCCATTCGCGCCACCATCTGATCGAGGCTTTCCCAATAGGTCGCTTCCATCTCTTGTTCGATCTCGGGGCGAAGCCTGCGACGGTTGTGGTAATGTACTTGCATTCCAAATGCGCTGGCACGGCGGGCCACGGCCTGGCCGATACGCCCCATGCCAAGAACGCCCAAACGCCGCCCGCCGATACGTCCGCCCAACAAGGCATTCGGCGCCCACCCGGTCCAATCGCCCTTTTGCATGACAGACAGACCCTCGGGAATTCGGCGGGTCACAGCGAGAATCAACGCCATGGTCATATCAGCGGTATCGTCGGTCAGAACCCCCGGGGTGTTCGACACCAGAATGCCCCTCTGACGCGCGGTCGAGACATCGATATTGTCGACCCCTGCCCCGTAATTCGCGATCAAGCGCAGGTTTTCACCCGCTTGCCCCAAAAGGCCACCGTCGATCGTATCGGTCACGGTTGGCACCAGAACATCGGCGGTTTTCACGGCCTTCACCAGTTCTTCACGGGTCATCGGGCTGTCATCGTCGCGCAACTGCACATCGAACAATTCGCTTAACCGGGTTTCAACCGCCTCGGGCAACCGTCGCGTAACGACAACACTCAGACGTTCTCTTGACACCTCTGCACTCCCACTGCTTTGCAAACCTTCGCGCGCCATGTCATCGTGGCGCAGGATAAGGCGGGGCACAAGAACCCCATAGGCATTGAGTCGACCTTTTTTCGAAGCAAGATCAACAGGCACAAGAGCAGACAGTAAGTGAGTGGTTTTCTACCCGTAAAACGCCTTGTTTCGGCGGCATTCGCTGTTTTCCTAACCGTGCTTGGCACCCTGCCCGCCAGCGCGCAGGACAAGCGTGGCCAAGTTACCAACCTGCCCCTTCCACGGTTTGTCTCGATGAAAGCCGCCGAGGGCAATGTGCGCCGAGGCCCATCACTGACTCACCGAATCGATTGGGTTTTCAAACGGCGCGGCATGCCACTGCAGATAACGGCAGAATACGGAAACTGGCGCAGGGTTCAGGACCGCGACGGCGCCGGGGGATGGGTGCACTATGCGCTGTTGTCCGGTGTTCGAACGGTGTTAGTCGATGCGGAACTACTGCCCGTTTACACCAGTCCGGCCCCAAAGGCCCCGGTCAGCGCCCAATTTGAAACCGGTGTAGTGGCGCGCCTTGGCAGCTGTTCGCTGGACTGGTGCCAGATTTCTGCGGGCGGGTATCGCGGCTGGGCACAGAAAACGAACCTTTGGGGCGTCGACCCAGCCGAAATCCGAGAATAACCTAGTCGGATCGGGGTGTGCGCGCGATGAAATCGCAGGTCAGCTTGACCAGTTCCGGACCAACGTCTTCTTGCAAGAAATGCCCCGCATTCGGCAAGATAACATGAGGCTGCCCTGCGGCCCCCGGGCACAGTTTCTGGAACACCGCATCAATCCCCGCCATGACCAGATCATCGGCCCCGAAAGCAGTGAGGACAGGTGTCTGAAGCCCTCGGATCACCTCCCAAGCCTGCCGGTTCGGACCCGAGGACGGATCATCAGGCGCCGCTGGCACCAGCATGGGAAACTGCCGCGCCCCGGCCTTGTAACTTTCATCTGGAAAAGGCGCGTCATAGGCCGCGATAACGTCTTCGGACAGGGGCGATACAGTTCCGCCTTTCAGAATTCCACCGGCCGGAAATACCGGAACCTCCTGGCTGAACCTGCGCCAGTTCTCAAACGCTGCGCCCATTGGCTGATCGCCAGTCGGCAACGCCGTGTTGGCAATCACTATGCGCGCGAATCTCTGCGGCATCTCTGCCCATAACCGCAGCCCGATCAGCCCGCCCCAGTCCTGGCAAACCAGAGTGATGTTGCGCAGGTCCAACCTGCGCAACCACTCACCCATCCAAGCCACGTGGCGTTCATAAGTGTAGTCGCTTCGTTCAGTTGGTTTGTCGGATCGCCCGAACCCAATCAGGTCTGGCGCAACCGCGCGATGACCCTGCGCGACGAATCCCGCAATCATGTGACGGTAAAGGTAGGACCAGCTTGGCTCGCCATGCATCATTAGTACCGGATCGGCCTCGGCTGGCCCTTCGTCCACATAATGCATCCGCAACTGGCCGCCTTCGGTGTCATCCACCTGCGCGTAATTCGGTGCAAACGGGTATTCTGAGAGCCCGTCAAACCGGGTGTCTGGAGTACGTAGAAACTTCATTCTCTTCCCTTTCGGAGCTTTCAATCTGAATGCCCTACCACCAATGCGCGCATCCAACCCTTCCGAAACATTAGATTTCAAAAACCGCACCGCAAGATCAGGCTCTATGGGCGACCCATTCCGCATAAACTCCGCGGCCCTGGCAAACGACCAGATCACAGCAGGATTGAACACCTTTCTCAGGAAAACAAGCCACTCTCAGATCTTCGATTAGCGCCTTTAGATTTTTTTCAATCCGCACTCATTTTTTTGTCTGAAAGGTCTTGAACCCACCGATCAACAATCGTAGACAGCGCCTCACCGTTGGGGTGTAGCCAAGTGGTAAGGCAACTGTTTTTGGTACAGTGTACCGTAGGTTCGAATCCTACCACCCCAGCCACCTTTTCCAGATGCGAATTAACCATAAGCGTGCAAATTTCACTCGGTTCGTGCAAATCGACGTCAATAAGTTTGTCTACTCACTCTGTGTCGAATATCTACCACCATCTGTGCATTTCTATTGAAAGCGCCGAACGCTAGTTTTCCTCAGATAATTGCTGCTGGCTTTTTGTATCGAGCCTCGGGTGGTTGATGCAAAGGCCGCTTCTAGGGTTCGCTCCAGATTTGTTGGTTCCGGTCCCAGATCTTCTCGCCAATCAGGCAGTCATAGTCTGAGGGTGAGGTGTATTGCGCCTTCATAACCTCTCCTGTTGCTGGCGCTGACCCAATTTCCAGTACCAATTTTCGTCGTACGGCCTCCGCAAAGCCTTGCCAGTCAAGCACCGGGATTACGAACGAACCAAGTCCGCCCGTCACACAGTTCTCGTAGTAGACATCAAGATCGTCGAGGTGCCACTGACTCCCCATACCTTCACGGGTCATCAGCGGTAAGTTACTCAATACTAATGGTGTCTTAGCGATTTAACTTGCTCCGAGAGTAGTGCTATTGTTACCCATTCTATTCCACCAAAGGTTCAAACGTGACTTCGATACAGAACCCACCATTGGATGGAACGACGCGGGCGTTTCCCCCATGCAGCCGAGCAATAGTTCGTACCAATGCTAGCCCGAGGCCAGAGCCGCCGGCGGGTCGGGCTGGATCCACTCGGTGAAACCTACGGAAAACAGTCTCCGTTTCGTTGTTGGGAATCCCGGGTCCATCGTCTTGTATTTTGATGGAAACGCCCGAACTGTCTTGCCTTACCTCGACGACTACTTGAGATGCATCGGACGCGTGAGTCAAAGTGTTCTCGAATATGTTTGCGCTCATTTGAACAAGCAGATCTCGATCACCTCTAATAGTTGGACCAACCTTTGGCAGATTTAGTTCAATTGATGTCCCTGCATCTTCAAATAACGGGTGATAAGCCTCCACTACATCGCGCAATACTTGGTTTACATCCAATGGTGCCGCATTGCTTAAGGATTTTCGTGTTCCCAGCTCTGCAATGGAGAGCAACCCCCGGAACGTCCGAAGGATCCGGTCAATCTCGGATAATGCAGCCTCTAATGCCTCCTGTGACACCCCTTCCAACTGTTCAATGCGAACTCGAAGACGTTGCATGGGTGTCCTGAGATCGTGAGCGACTTGAACCGTGATCGTTTCCTGTGCTTCTAGAAGTGTCTCAACTTCCGTAAGTGTTCTGTTGACCTCTTCAGCTAACCGCCCAAGGTCATCGCGTACTATTTTCTCGGGAAGAGGAACACGTGCTTCCAGCGTGCCTTGCGCGGCCTCGTCGAGAGCCTTGGATATCGCATTGACTTTGTCTCCTGTCAGTCGCCCAACTCTGACGCCAACAAGTATCACCAAAATTCCAATGCCAAGCGAAATGACCAGAGCTTCTAGGATTTCTGAAACGACGTGATCACTTGTCCCTTGAATCAGAGTGAAACTTCCGATCTGGTCAGATCGCATCCAATATCCAGAGACTTCCTCGTGGGCATGGTCTGATACGCTAAGTCCCACCACAGGAAGATACTTCGGAGGCGGTATCGGAACGCTAGCTACATTTCCCGCAATTGCCTTTCCTTCGGAGTCCAGAAGCAGGTAGATCCGATCTCCTTCGAAAGCTAACTGGCCGGCTGTGTTTACGGAATTTACGAGTTCGCCCACTTTTTTTTGAATTGGCAAGTGGCTCGAGCGTGCGCGCGTCGGCGCGCATTCTATCGTCCACCCAATCCTTAATCTCGAACCTGGCCAGGGCATAGGCACCCAAAAATATTAAGACGGACAGCAAGCCATACAGTATTGCGAATTGCACCGAAAGCCGCAGCGAAGTTGCGCGAACGAGCACTTTATTCATGGAGAGAATAGCCTGATCCGCGAACGGTATGGATCAAAGGTTCGCCAAACGGCTTATCGACCTTTGTCCTTAGACGACTCATGTGACTTTCAACAAGGTTGGTGCCCGGCTCGAAGTGAAAATCCCACACATTCTCTAGAAGCATTGTGCGAGTTACCACCCGTCCAGCGTTACGAGCAAGATGGCACAACAAACGATACTCGCGAGGTTGTAAGACGATAGGACGCCCCCGACGTGTCACTTTTTGAGACATCAGGTCAATTTTCAGATCGCCAACTGTAATTTCGGTTTGATCTTCTTGCGGTGCGGGTCTGCGCAAAAGAGCGTCAAGGCGCGCAGAAAGTTCCTCAAATGCAAATGGTTTGACTAGATAGTCGTCGGCACCGCTTCGCAAGCCCTTTACCCTGTCGTCGACTTTTCCCAAAGCGCTAAGAAGTAGCACTGGTGTTTGGACGCCCGCGGCCCGCGCGGCGGCAAGAATAGACAAGCCATCTCGGTTAGGCAGCATTCTATCTAAGACCATTGCATCGAAATCGCCGTCGAGAGCTGTCAGCAATCCAGCACGACCATCGGTTTCTAGAGTGACAGCATGTCCCTCTTCCTTAAACCCAGAAACCACGTAGTTGGCAGTCTCCGGGTCGTCTTCAATCACCAAAATACGCATGTGACTCCTGTATCGCGCCTTCCTCAGGATTGCACGTTACCAAATCACAACCTTTCGGTCATCTGTCGGCGACCCCTCATGTGCTTGAAGTCAAGCAGCGCACAGAGCGCCTTGTCGATATTGGTTCCGCCTTCCGAGAAATCAAATCCGAACTGAGAGCGGAATCCCGTCAGGCACGATGCAATATCGCTGTCACCACACAAAAGCTTGGAGATGCTCGGTCATTGAAAATTCTAGTAATCAGCCTCAAAAACAATTGCTCGAGGCGCAATTTTCAACAGCGGCAAGCAGCCAAGCTGGGCTTGGACATTGAGTTTGTCGACGCAGTTTCAGCTGATGAACTGTCGCCCCAAAAAATCCAAAGCTACGCCAATCAATGGACACGTCCCATACGAGGGCAGGATGTGGCATGCACGCTCTCACATTGGAAGGTTTGGGAGATGGTCGCGGCCCAAAAGGAAAAAGTCTGTGTCCTGGAAGACGATGTCGTGCTTTCAGAAAACATCCGTTCAGTCCTTGAGCACATTGATGCCCTCGAAAATAGCTGGGATTATATTTACGACCTCGAATACGCCCTGCGCCAACATACGCTTGGTAAACGGCCAGTATGGTGGGATGACAAGCTAAAAATCTCCGCATCAATAATCTACAAAAACAAACGTGGTGCTGCTGCCTACATTCTTGGGCCGCGGGCGGCACAGCGTTTGCGTGCGGAAGCGACGCAGTACTGGATGATGGAGGCATTTCTCTGGACCCGACGTTGGGCCACGTTGGTGCAGATTGAGCCCTGCCAAGTTGTTCAGCTTGACGTTTTTGATTCAAATGCTTCGTTCCCATCGAACGGCGGACCATCGATTGCCCGTGAAATCTTCCGAAATCAGTCATGGCTGGAAGCAAAGTTGGTGCGTCTTAAAGTATCCCTGAATGAGGCGATGCAAGCATTAAGCGGCGCGCTTTTTGGGGATCGCAGACCTTTGGACGTGAACCGCAGCGATTTCCAAATTCCAAAAAAGTTCATCCAGATGAACGAATGAAATGGGCTCTACTTCAGAAGAATTCGGAAGACCAACATAAGCACTTCGAACTGTGATACGAAGGCGTAATCGTTGCAATAGGCTAAGACCGCAATGCTCTCTTCGAAATAGACTGACATTACCGGATCGCAACCTACCTGCCACTTACCGGCAATTGCCAATGTGATTGTATTTGGCAACAGCAATATGTGTCGGCGGTGTGTCCATGAAGTTAACCCAACCAATCGAAAAGATCGACGTTGCAGCATCTTTCGGTGTTTCACCCGAGGTGAGCGTCGTGATCCCCGCGATGAACGAAGAAGATTGCATCGAGACCACACTGCGAGCTGTACATAGTCGAATACACGGGTTGGTACGCTCGTATGAACTGACCGTTGTCGATGATGGCAGTACGGATGAAACCGGAAATCTCGCAGAAGCCCTTTGCCGTGAGTTGCCGGTGACGGTTCTCAGATTGTCGCGCAACTTTGGCAAGGAACAGGCACTCATGGCCGGCCTGCGTCATGCTCGCGGGTCGGCAGTGATCCTGCTTGATGCCGATCTCCAAGAGCCATTGGATGCCCTGGTGCGCATGATCGATCTTTGGCGTAATGGTTGGGAAGTCGCATATGCAGTGCGCGTCCACCGAAAGGACGAAAGTAAAGCGAAACGGGTGTTAACACGCGCGTTCTATAAGATGCTCAACTTGGGTGCGGAAGTTTACATTAAGGCGGACGCACGGGATTTTCGAATAATGGATCGCAAAGTTGTCGACGCGTTGTTGGCGCTTCCGGAGCAAACCTTGTTTATGAAAGGCTTATTCGGCTGGGTTGGATTCAAATCCATCGCAGTGCCGGTGCAATTGGCCCCTCGTAACGGAGGAGCCAGTAAATTCAACCTGCGGCAACTTGGAAAACTGGCGATAACTGGACTGACGGCGTTCACCTCGTGGCCGCTGAGAGTGTGGACTGGTGTTGGCCTGGCCTCGCGCTACAGCGCTACCGGATTGATCGACAAACTTCTAAGTGCGTTCCAGAACGTGTCTGGCGTCTTTATCCGATCTGGTGCTGGCATGAGTACGTTCCTTGCTGTCTGGGCAGAACATAGCATTTGGAGCCGAGCAAGTTTATAGCGCCGCCCGCCATACCACTCGCAGAACGCGCCAGATGGCAAACTGCGCCACACCTCCAGCGAGCATCTTTGTGAAGTTCCGCGTGGCGCGATCACCAGGACCGGTTTAGTAGGTCGAATGTCTCGGCTATCATCGGGCTATCTTTGCGCCGTTCTAACGCCACGAAACACAGGCAAGCAAGAACTGATACAGAATTGCAGACGGCAAGCCCAAAGGATTGTTTTTGATGGAGTGCGATAGAATCGCGGCAGAGGCTCAGGCCAATGCCGGATCTTACCATCTCAAGCATCGAAGCTTCTTGATCCACCAATGCGACCACGTTCGGGCGACTGGCCTGACCTTTGAAAATCTTGGCCAGCAAGCGATGGTGTACAGAGGCTTCGGGAGTGCCAATCCATGGGAGGGCTGCAAGCGAAGACCAGTCGGACTCTTCCACCTGCTTCTGCCAACCAGCCGGCCCGATCACGCGATACGTGAAATCGGCCAGCTTTATGGCGTGCACCGGATCGGGTCCGTCCGACCCAATACTTGTAAGGTCATCGGGTCCACACAGGTAGAACCCGGCATCGACCCGACCCCGTCTGAGCCATGTCAGGATGTCCCCGCTGACCCCGTGTATCAGCTCGGTTTCTACATCAGGATGCTCTGATCGCAGATGCGCCAACAGACGTCCCAACCGGATGAACTCCGGATCGACGATCGTACCGATCGTCAGTTTTCCACTCAAACGACCGACACGCTGGCGCGCGCTGCGTTGGAAATCACTGACTGCATCGAGGACTTGTTCAGCCTTTGCTAAAACCGCGGCGCCGTCATGGGTGATCTGCAACCCAGTTGCAGTTCTGTTGAACAGCGTAAGTCCCGTCTCTTCACCAAGCCGCTTGATTTGATGGCTGATGGCTGGCTGGGTCAGGTTCAACACTTCGGCTGCGCGTGAAACGCTGCCTTCACGGGCAACCGTCACAAAGGCCAGGATGGTGTTAATATTCGAAAACCGGTCCATATAAAATTTACTAATATGGCATTGTGCGAATTGTCATTAGCTTTTTGCGTGCCGCTCCCGCATGAATCAATGAAACCAACGTTGTGTGGTCGCGGGTGAATCGCCCCCAACCTTCTGCGGTGAATTAAAAAGGCCGCGTACCAGAAAACAGGAATCCGTTTCCTTTCCGGTGCACAAATGGCGAAGCAACGACTGAATAGGTGGAAGACAAAAATGTCTGACGGCGCAAACAGGTTCGATTACATTGTGATTGGTGGCGGATCAGCCGGGTGCCTGATGGCCAACAGGCTGAGTGCTGACCCTAAGAACCGGGTTTTGCTGCTTGAGGCAGGCAAGCCGGATACCTATCCTTGGATACACATCCCGGTTGGCTATCTCTATTGCATAGGCAACCCGCGTGCCGACTGGATGTATAAGACCCAGCCAGCAAAAGGGTTGAACGGGCGCAGTCTTCTTTATCCTCGCGGGAAGACGCTCGGTGGGTGCTCCTCGATCAACGGGATGATCTATATGCGCGGCCAAGCCCGCGACTATGACAATTGGGCCAAGCTCACCGGCGAAGAGGCCTGGAGTTGGGAGCACTCGCTGGCCGATTTTAAGGCTCATGAGAACCATTACAAGCTGGACGATGACGCCGACCCACGCACCGGCGACAATAGCCGGTTTTCCGACCTGCATGGTCATGGCGGCGAATGGCGGGTCGAAAAACAGCGGTTGCGTTGGGATGTTCTGGACAGTTTTGCCGATGCGGCGGTCGAAAACGGCGTTCCCAAAACCGATGATTTCAACTCTGGCGACAATGCCGGGGTGGGCTATTTCGACGTCAACCAGCGCTCGGGCTGGCGCTGGAACACGTCCAAAGCGTTCCTGCGCCCCGCCAAGTCGCGCCCGAACCTGACGATTTGGACCGAAGCGCAGGTCGAGAAGCTGTCCTTTGAAAAAAGCGAAGATGGTCGGTTGCGTTGTACCGGTGCGGCTGTCCACTTCAAAGGACAGTCCATCGCGGTCGAGGCCTCAAAGGAGGTGGTTTTGTCGGCAGGTGCCGTGAACTCGCCGCAGATCCTGCAACTGTCGGGGATCGGTCCGGCGGCCCTTTTGAAAGAGCACGGAATAGATGTGGTGATGGATGCGCCCTATTTGGGCGAAAACCTACAGGATCACCTGCAAATACGCGCGGTATACAAGGTAAAAGGCGCCCAGACGCTGAACACATTGGCCAATTCTCTGGTAGGCAAAGCCAAGATCGGTTTGGAATACATTCTTAAGCGCTCTGGTCCGATGAGCATGTCGCCCAGCCAATTGGGTGCTTTCACCAGATCGGATCCAGAACGCCCGCACGCCAACCTCGAATATCACGTCCAACCGCTGAGCCTTGAAGCCTTTGGCGAAGACCTGCATGATTTCCCTGCCATTACTGTCAGCGTTTGCAACCTGAACCCGACCAGCCGCGGGCATGTGCGCATTGCGTCTTCGGATTTCCGTCACCCGCCTGAGATAACTCCCAATTATCTGGACACAGACGAAGATCGCAAAGTTGCCGCTCACAGCCTGCGGCAGGTGCGCGAAATCATGGCTCAGCCCGCGATGGAAGCTTACGAGCCGGAAGAATTCAAACCGGGCATCCAATATCGAACCGACGAGGAACTGGCTCGGTTGGCAGGCGACATTGCTAGCACGATCTTTCACCCTGTCGGCACGATCAAGATGGGTCGAGAGAGCGATGAAACTGCCGTTCTCGACCCGAATCTGCGCATGAAGGGCGTGGCTGGCCTGCGCGTGGTCGATGCTTCGGTCATGCCAGAGATCACAAGTGGCAACACCAATTCACCCACAATCATGATTGCAGAGAAAGCCGCAGGCTGGATGCTGGCAGGTCAATAAAACCTTTCGACATCCGAGAATAAGAATTTCTGGGAGGAACCATGCGCAATTCGTTGTCCAATCTTCCGCTGGCCGGCGTGAAAGTTGTCGACTTTGGTCAGTACATCGCCGGTCCCGCCGTTGCGATGTTGCTGGGCGATTTGGGTGCAACCGTGGTTCACATCGACCCACCTGACGGTCCGATGTGGGACAGTCCGGCAAACGCTGCGCTGAACCGAAACAAAGTGATCGTTAATCTGGACCTCAAAACACCAGAGGGATTGGACAGAGCCAAGACGCTCTGCGCCGAGGCCGATATCATCGTCGAGAACTTCCGCCCCCGGAAAATGGCCGCGCTTGGAATAGACTTCGCCGCAATGCGCGAAACAAGGCCCGAACTGATCACGATCTCAATCCCCGGTTTTGCATCGAACGACGAAGAACGGCGCGAACTTCGGGCCTATGAAAGCATCGTCGCGGCAAGTTCGGGCGTGTTCACCGACATGGGGCTGAATCGTGTTCTGATGGGGCTGAACCCGTCATTTTCTCCCCTGCCGCTTGCCTCGGCATACGCCTCGCAGATCGCAGCCTCAGCCGCGGTGTTGGCTCTGCAGTCCCGGCAGGTAACAGGCCTTGGTGACCAGATCGAAGTTCCGTTGGCCGCCGCCGTGATGGAGGGGCTCTGCTACAACTCGATCAAGGTCGAAAACATGCCCGAGCGCTATCTAACCCAGCGCGAGGTCGAGATCGAACGTCGGCGCATCGAAGGCCTGCCGATGAATGTTGCATATGAAGATCTGCAGGAACTGCTGGACCCGTTCTTCCGCAGCTACATGTGCAAGGACGGGCGCATGTTCTACGTCGTCTGCCCCAGCCACAAGAACCATGCCCGCCGGTGCTTGGAAGTGCTTGGCATTTACGACGAATTGGTCGCGGACGGGCTGACGTCGGAAGAAGACACATACAAACCTTGGTCGGAATGGTCGCAGGATACCTCACTTGGGGTCTATCCGATGCCCAAGTTCTGGGCCGATAAAATCGCGGCGCGTATGAAAGAGGTCTTCATGACCCGCACATCGCACGAGTGGAAAAAAATGTTCGGCCGTGGATTGATCCCCGGTGCGCCGCAGCGCTGGCTGCAGGAATGGATTCACGACGAATACGCCGAGACCTCGGGGCTGATGATCGACGTCCACGATCCGATTTATGGCGATATGACGCAACCCGGCCCAGTGGTTTGGATGGAGGAAAGTGGCGAAGAGGCATTGCAGCCCGAGCCCCGCCGATGGGTCGATTTCGACGAAGCGCTGAAACTATTGAGGAAACACAGCACCGAGATTCCAGCACCTTGTGAAGAAACAGCGAAAGAAGGGTGGTTGTCCGGCGTACGGGTACTGGACCTATGCAATGTGATCGCGGGTCCGCATTCGGCCAGTTACCTGGCGCGGTTCGGGGCCGAGGTGATCAAGCTCGACCCATCCATGCCAATGTATGACAGTTGGAACACCGTCATCTATGGCATGTCACAGATGCGCGGCAAACGCTCCATTCTGGCAGACATGACCTCGCAACACGGACGCCGGATTTTCGAGGACCTTGTGAAATCCGTGGATGTCATCGTTTGGAACGCACCAGACAATCAAATCAAGAAAATGGGTCTGGATACCGATAGCCTGCGCAAGCTCAACCCTGATGCGCTGTTCTGCAAACTCGATTGTTTCAGCGGTGTGCGTCGGGGCACGCGGACCGATTACATCGGTTACGACGATCTGGTTCAGGCGACGACGGGCATCATGTTGCGTTTTGGTGGCGCCATGGACCGGCCGGAGGAACACGCCCATGTAGGCACGATCGATGTCATGTGCGGATTTGGCGGCGCGCTTGGAGTGGCCGCAGCACTCTATCAGAAATACCGCTTCGGTCGGATTGGGCGCGGGCGCACCTCGCTCAATGCCAATAGCGGCCTTTTGCAAGTCCCCTTTGCTTTTGACTACAAAGGCCGTGGGCTGTTTGACGAGCCGTCGGGCCCCGAGGCAAACGGCTATGATGCTCTGACCCGCTTCTATAGCACCGCATCAGGTCGCTATGTGTTGCTCAGCGCCTACGAAGCCGATCTGCCTCGGTTCCGAAAAGTCGAAGGCTTGGAGGATCTGGCGGATCTGGCGGAAGAAGACCGCGCTGCGTATCTGGCGACCGCCTTCCAAGCCCTTCCTGCGTCGGATTGGGTGGAAAAGCTGCACGCGGCCGATATCGGCGTGGCAATCTGCGAAAACCTCGACGCGTTGCGTGCGCGGAATTCTCGCGAGGCAGATGGCACACCGGGCACCAAAAATGGCAGCTACTCCTTCTCGATTTACCCCGATCATCCGAGTGGGCATGAAGTGACACAGCTTGATCCCTACGCGGTGCGCCCAAGCCGTGCAAAAGTGTTTGCGGTCGAACCATCCGAGAAGTTCGGCACTTCAACCAGAACGATCCTCGGTGAACTCGGCTATGCTGATGAAGCCATTGAAGTGATGATCAAATCTGGCGATGTCGCCGAGTCCTGGAGTGAGGAATATTTGCCAAGCTAAGTGAATACCCAAGTCGCTTGTGACAGGGAGTAGGGGAAAATTTGCTTTTTCTACTGGCGGCCCTGAGCATATCTTTGTGACTGCAGCGGCCAAATACCACTTTGAACCTTTACTGACCGATGCTGCGAACTGACTGAATTGGTAGAGCGCCGACAATCGCGGACATTCGGCCAAGTTAATCGGATGAGTTCATGGTGCCAATGGCCGCTTTGATCCCGCACATCGGACCTGTTGGACCTTGGTGCTAACTGCAGCTAATGACCGCTTTCCGTCCAATCCCACGCAAGTCGTATGACAGGCGAGTTCCCTAACGTCCAAAAAGTCAAAAGCAGAAAAGTGAGGCACAATACTGGACACAAACCAATTTCCGAACACTTCCCATTGACCCCATTTCATTTATTTTGTTAATTTTCAATATGTTGACAAAAAATCCTACCACCCCAGCCATAATTTTCCTCTAAATCACGCACTGAATAGTTAGCCGCGGATTGCGACGAGTTTTCAGCAGCTTAGCTTTTGGCGTATTGAGCTGAAACCCGAACGTCACCGCAACAATGGTCGATTTGCCATACACTGCACGCGACTCGAGGCTTCCTGGTTGGTGATGGCGGGTGCTGCCTCTCATAAACCTGATCTCTAGACGCGTCAGGGAAAGGGGGAAGTCCGAACCTCAACCAAATTGTGCGGCAAAGTTAGGTCGGGGACGGTTTACCAACTCACACCAGTTTGCCGTGTTGGCAGAATCTTATGGCTGCGTCCAAAACGCTGCGCTGCGCCGGGTTTCTTGCTTTCGGAATTGGACTGCCCGCACCCGAAGTAAAAGGGGACATGAACGGCCTTCGGTTCGGGACGCCTGAACTGGTCAGATGGGGGATGACGTCGCAGGACAACGATCGGTTGTCGGCATTGATCACCTCTGGCTTGGAGGGCGCGGATATCGCCGCCGAGGTTGCAGAGTGGCGGCAGAGTTTTCAGAACTGCATTTTGTGCACTGACGGCACTTTGGGTGCCGTCCATGGCGCTTTCGTCACGCTTGCATGATTGCGCCCTTTGCATCGTATATGGGCGCGGGCCAGCCGTTATGGCCCGCGTTTTGGCATTTCACATTGTCAGATCTGGCTGGTTCCGAGTTATCTCATACTTTCGGGTTTGACCGGATCTGGTCACCTGCAAGATCAACTTCTGGGCATTTTCGAACCGTTCGAAATACGCAAACCGAATATTAGCCAGCGCTGTAATATCCTGGCACTGAATCAGGTAGTCGGCCAGAAAGTCGCTATGTTGATCTTGATCAGCAGACTCGTTGGTATTATCCTGCCCCAATCCCTCTCCCGTAAGGGTGACATTGGCCGACGCAGTAACGCATCCGGCCTCTTCCGGCAGCACAAACAGGCCCAGAGGTTTGGACAGGTCTGAGACCGCAACCGCCACCTGCGCGCGATCGTCATCGGTTTTGGCCGGGCCCTCAAAACCGATGATGTCTGCAGAAGGCACGTTGAGAGACAAAGTAAATGCCTGATCAGAAAAGGCGATATCCACATATCCTGTACCATGTTCATGGGCAGGGCCTTGCACCTGCGATAGAACAATCGCCGGTGTCAGCATCAAAGCAATGGCTGCACATTTCATAAACAAAGCACCATCCAACAAGGAATCACATGGTCCATTCTAATGTGATTAAAACCCCGTGCAATCGCGGCTTCGGTCCACCTACCCCGCTAATTATGGGGAAAGGGTGCGACATTTATTTCCGACAATAAGACTCAGGTTGACTTAACTTACCAATTCACTCAGTTTTTGACGCATGCGCGTCGCTGAGGCGGCGCTAGTGAGTTTTTTTGACAGGAAAGTGTCACCTCCATGACCAAATTTTTTGCCGCCACCAGCGCATTAACCCTTGGGATCGCAACTGCAGCGTTTGCGGACGCCCCCGCGAAGATCGACGTTCTGACCACCTACGCAAACATCGCCGAAGCCAAATACGACGACAGCCTGATCGCGGCAAAGTCGCTGCAGGCCGCCGTAAATGCGCTGATCGATGATCCGTCAGACGCCACACTCAACGCAGCACGCGCCGCTTGGGTTGCCGCACGTGTTCCTTACCAGCAGACTGAGGTTTACCGTTTCGGCAACACGATCGTTGACGAATGGGAAGGCAAGGTAAACGCATGGCCGCTGGACGAAGGGCTGATCGACTATGTGGACGCAGCCTATGGCGGTCCGACTGACGAAAACGAGTTCGCCGCGCTGAATGTCATCGCCAACCCCAGCTTTGAGTTGTCGGGCAAAACCATCGACGCCAGCGAAATCACGCCGGAATTGCTGGGCGAAACCCTGCACGAAGCCGACGGGATCGAGGCAAACGTTGCCACAGGCTACCACGCAATCGAATTCCTGCTGTGGGGCCAGGATCTGAACGGCCATGGCGCGGGCGCAGGCGACCGTCCGTATACCGATTACGTTCAGGGTGACGACTGCACCAACAGCAATTGCGACCGCCGCGCACAATACCTGAGCGCTGCAACTGACCTGCTGGTCAGCGATCTGGAATGGATGGCCGCGCAATGGGCCGAAGGTGGCGAAGCACGCGCAGCCCTGACTGCCGATGAAACCGCTGGCGTCAGCGCCATTCTGACCGGCATGGGTTCACTGTCTTACGGTGAGCAGGCGGGCGAACGCATGCGTCTTGGCCTGATGCTGAATGACCCCGAGGAAGAGCATGATTGCTTTTCGGACAACACCCATAACAGCCATTATTACGATGGTCAGGGTGTTCAGAACGTCTATCTGGGCAGCTACACCCGTATCGATGGCACCCCGGTCAGCGGCGCATCCTTGTCTGATCTGGTGATCGCCAGCGACCCAACTTTGGATGCCGAGATGAAGGTGAAACTGGCCAACACCATGCAGGCGCTGGGACGTCTGAAATCAACCGCGGAAGCAGGATTTGCCTATGACCAGATGCTGGAACGCGGCAACGAAGGCGGCGAAGTGCTGATCATGGGTGGTGTAAACGGGCTGGTCGATCAGACCAAGACGATCGAGCGCATTGTGACTGCTCTGGAACTTGACCAAATCGCGTTCGAAGGTTCGGACAGCCTGGACAACCCAGACGCGGTCTTCCAGTAAAACACAAGGTTCGCGCTAAACGGAGGCGGCAGTTTCACGCCGCCTCCAAATCTTGTGAGGAACCTTTGATCTGTTGCCTCTGGACGTTTCTAAATTAACTTACTAATACAGTAGGAAATACAACTCAGAGCCCTGATTGCTATGATCGTATGCCACTGCACAAACATCTCGGATCACGATATCCGCGCAGCCATCGATTGGATGCGCACGTCTGATCCTTACGCCGTCATTACCCCTGGTAAAATCTACCATGCCCTTGGAAAATCAGCAGATTGTGGCGGGTGCATGCCGCTTTTCCTAGACTCGATGCGTTCCAGCGACAAGTTGGAGGTCCCGATGCAGCTTCGCGCACTTCGCAGCGAGGTAACACAGGAGAATGCAGATGAAGGGCGACCCCAAGGTCATAGAATATCCAAACAAATCACTGCGGCATGAACTAACGGCAGTCAGCCAATATTGGCTACACTACCGCCTGCAGGAGGATTGGGGCCTTGTTCACATGGCCAAGAAAAGTCGTGAAGAGTCCATCGAAGAAATGGAGCACGCGGACAAGCTGATCGAGCGAATCATTTTCTTGGGCGGTCACCCGAATTTGCAACAACTTGACCCGTTGCGCATCGGCCAGACTCCCAAAGAGACACTGGAATGCGATCTGGCGGCAGAGATCGATGCCCGGGCCTTGTACAAGGAAGCGCGCGAATACTGTCAGAGCGCTGGAGACTACGTCACTATGTCTCTGTTTGAAGGATTGCTGGCGGATGAGGAAGGGCATATCGATTTCCTCGAAACACAGCTGGACCTGTACGAAAGGATTGGCGAAGCCAATTATGCGCAACTCAACGCATCGAAAATGGACGAAGACGCGTAAGCTTTCGCTGGTGACGGCGGCCGCCCTTGCGGCCACCCAATCCCTGTCAGCCGAGCTGCGAGATTTTCACCTGAACTACCTTCCCAGAACCGAAGACGAACAAGCGAGGATTGCGCGGGTAACCGCCGCACCTGACGATTTCAGCGCGCCGCAGCGCTTTGAAGAGTTGGCCGGTGGTGCCGCAACTGTCCGCGTGCGCACCGACGCAGATGCGTTTTCGCAGCCCTCGGGCAACCTGAGTTTCGAGCAGGAGCTGGACTTCAAAGTCGGCAACGGGCTGTTCAAGAAAATCTGGGTGTCATCTCCGTCATCCACACTGGCCTCGGATGGGTTGGGGCCGCTGTACAACGCACGATCCTGTCAACGCTGTCACATCAAAGACGGGCGCGGGCATACGCCCAACGGGTCAGATGACAACGCGATTTCGATGTTCCTGCGCGTGTCCATCCCTGGTACATCCGAAGACGGGTACGCCGAGATCGAAGACTACATCGCCACCCTGCCCGAACCGAATTACGGCGGGCAGATGCAGGATCTGGCCCTTCCCGGCCACCCGGCAGAATACAGGCTGGATATTACCTACGAGGACGTTCCCGTCACGTTGGCTGATGGGGAAACCGTCACCTTGCGCCGCCCGACCTACGAGGCCGCCGATCTGGGTTATGGCCCGCTGCACCCCGACGCCATGATAAGCCCGCGCGTAGCCCCGCAGATGATCGGCCTGGGTCTGCTCGAAGCGATCCCGGTTGAGGACTTGTTGGCAAACGCAGACCCCGAAGATGAAGATGGCGACGGGATTTCCGGCCGCCCCAATATCGTATGGGCGATTGAGTACGGCGCGCCGATGATGGGCCGGTTTGGCCACAAGGCAGGTATGCCCACGATCATGGAGCAATCCGCTGCGGCCTTTGCCGGGGATATCGGCATCTCCAGCCCGCTCTACCCGGCTCCGCAGGGTGACTGCACCACTTCGCAGGTCGATTGCGTGAACGCGCCGCATGGTGATGGCGACGACCGGACCTTCGAAATTGATCAGATCGGCATGGATCTGGTCGCCTTCTACAGCCGGAATCTGGGTGTTCAGGCCCGGCGAAATATGAACGATGCTGACGTGTTGCGCGGCAAGCAGGTGTTCCACGACACCGGGTGTGCATCGTGCCACACGCCCTCGTTCGTGACGCATCGTATGGAAGACCGTCCCGAGCATAGCTTTCAGCTGATCTGGCCTTATTCGGACCTGCTGCTGCACGACATGGGCGAAGGTTTGGCCGATAATCGGCCCGAGGCGCGCGCCACGGGTCGCGAATGGCGTACGCCACCGCTTTGGGGGATCGGCATGACCCAGCAGGTGTCAGGACATACGCAGTTTCTGCATGACGGCCGCGCGCAGTCGTTACTTGAGGCGATCTTGTGGCACGGCGGTGAGGCGCAGGCAGCGCGTGACGCTGTCGTCGGGATGCCAAAACCCGACCGCGATGCCCTTATCCGTTTTCTAGAAAGCCTTTGACCCATGCGCGCCTTCGTACTTGCCCTTTCCCTGACGTTGCCGCTGGGCGTATTTGCCCAAGAGCGCGGCCCGATCCTGTCCGACACCATCGAGGCGCACATCCTACCCGGCTATGCCAGACTGACGGAGGCCACCGACGAATTGGCCGAGGCAGCGCAGACAGATTGCAACCCAACCTCGGTCGCGCTTCGCACTGCATACCACGCGGTGTTTGACGACTGGATTTTGGTCAGTCATCTGCGCTTTGGCCCATCTGAGGCAAAAGACCGCGCGTTTGCATTGGCGTTTTGGCCCGACACCAAGGGCTTTACGCCCAAAGCCCTGTCCGGCCTGATCGCTGCTGAAGATACAGCCATTCAATCCCAGGATGCCTTTGCGGAAACCTCCGTAGCCGGACGCGGTTTTTTCGCGCTGGAACTGATGCTCTACGATCCACGGTTCACCGATCTGGGCAGCGCCGAGTATCGCTGCGCGCTGATGCAGGCCATAACCGCAGATATTAACCGCAACGCGATGGCAATTGACGCGGATTGGGTAGGCTACGCGCCGGCATTGGCAAATCCGGGCGAAAACAGCCCATACCGGTCGGAAGACGAAGCCATGCAAGAGCTTTATAAAACCCTGATTACTGGTCTGGAATTCACGGCCGATACCCGCCTTGGCCGCCCGATGGGTACGTTCGACCGCCCCCGCCCAAAACGCGCCGAGGCGCGGCGTTCGGAACGTTCACTGCGCCATGTGCAGCTGTCTCTGACCGCCTTGCGTGACCTTGCCGCGCGCCTGTCGGCAGATCATCCGGACATCGCGGCAGATCTGGACGGCGCATTCGCTGCAGCCATCGACCGTGCGCAGTCACTGGACGATCCGGCATTTGTCGCTGTGGCAACCCCGCAGGGACGGTTCCGCCTTGAGGCGTTACAGCAATCCATCAACGATATCCGCGCCATTGCCTCGACCGAGCTTGGCCCGACGTTGGGCATCAATGCCGGTTTCAACTCGCTGGACGGGGACTGAACCATGACCAACCGTCGACGCTTCCTAGCCGGGCTGGCTGCCGCTAGCCTTGCACCCATGCATGGATGGTCTGCTGTCGGTGCGCCGGATTACCTGGCTGCGGCGCTGTTCCCGGATGGGACTTATCGGCTGGCCGGGATGGACGCGGGTGGCGACATCCTGTTTTCTCTGCCGTTGCCCGCGCGCGGGCACGCGGCGGCGGCGCATCCCCACCACGCGCAAGCGGTGGCTTTTGCACGCCGTCCGGGAACATTTGCAATCATCATCGACTGCGCGACCGGCACACAGACCGCTGTGTTAGAAGCCCCAAAAGGCCGCCATTTCTATGGGCATGGTGTGTTCTCAACCGATGGAACGCGGCTGTTCACCACCGAAAACGATTATGAGACCGGTCAGGGCGTGATTGGTGTCTGGAACACAGATGACTACACACGAATTGGCGAGTTCGCTTCGGGCGGTGTCGGTCCCCATGACATGCGTCTCATGCCAGATGGTCGCACATTGGTTGTGGCAAATGGCGGGATCGAAACCCACCCAGAAACAGGAAGAACCAAGCTCAACCTGCCTGTGATGCAACCGCGCCTGACCTATCTGGACCAAAATGGCGGGGTTCTTGAGCAGGTAGAACTGCCACAAAAGCTTCACAAAAACTCGATCCGCCATTTGTCCGTGCGACCTGACGGTTTGATCGGGTTCGCGATGCAATGGCAAGGCGATACATCGCAACATCCTCCCCTTTTGGGTTTGCATCGCCGTGGCGAAAAGCCCCTGCTACTCAGCGCGCCCGACGCTGACCAAAGCACGTTGCAGGGATATGCGGGCAGCATCGCCTTTTCCGGTGCAGGCGAAACAGTCGCTATCACCTGCCCCCGCGGCAATGCCGTGCACCGTTTTCGGGTCGCGGACGGACAGCTTGATGGCGTCTTCCTGCACGAGGATGTTTGCGGCCTTGGCGCCGCATCAAATGGGTTTGTGTTCACAACCGGGACTGGAGTCATCGGGCAATTGTCCACAAACAAGGCCCAAATATCCAACCGGGCTGATTGCCAATGGGACAACCATTTGATCCCAATTCGCACAGCTGCATGAATTCGGAAAATTCCGCCTCATAGATTACACTTGGAAGAATCATATAGCTGCCGTATTGGCGGGCGCGAAACTGGCACCCTGACTTAAAAGGACTGACTTGATTGAAACACACGCCCGACGCACCGCATTCCATCTACGGAGTTGAGAAATGGGGCAAAGGTCTCATTGAGGTGACGGAGCAGGGCGAAATCGGTCTGCGCAATCCGATGGCCCCCGAGGCCGAAGCGATCAGCTTACCGGGTATTCTCAGTGATCTAGATGAACGCGGCATCAAAGCGCCGATGATACTGCGCGTCAGTTCTTATCTGGAACACGAGATTGTCCACATTAACGAGAGCTTTCGCGATGCGATTGCACGCACCGGCTACAAGGGCAGCTATCGCGGTGTTTTCCCGATCAAGGTGAACCAGCAAGCGCAGGTGGTCGACCGGATTGTCGAGTTCGGCAAGAAATACAATTATGGGCTTGAGGCCGGGTCAAAGCCCGAACTGGTGGTGGCCTTGGCGCATCGTCTGGCCAGCGAGGCGCTGATTGTCTGCAACGGCGTCAAAGATGCCGAGTTCATTCAGTTGGCCATCCTCAGCCGCAAGATCGGGTTCAACACGGTCATTGTTCTGGAAAGCCCGAAAGAGGCTGACACAGTAATCCAAGTCTATAACGAACTGGGCATCGAACCCCTGATCGGTGTGCGGGTCAAACTGACCAACCAGATCAGCGGCAAGTGGGAAGAAAGCTCGGGTGATCGATCGGCCTTTGGCATGAATACAGATCAGCTGGTCGCTACGGTGGACAAGCTGAAGGCGGCGGGCTTGCTGCATTGCCTGAAGCTGCAGCACTCACACCTTGGCTCGCAGGTGCAGGACGTCAACGATGTACGTCGCGCGGTGGGCGAAGCCTGCCGCTATTACACTGAACTGATACGCGAAGGCGTGCCGCTTACCCATCTGGACCTCGGCGGCGGTATGGGCGTGGATTACACAGGTGAGAAGAAGGCTGCCGAGAACTCGATCAACTACACGGTCGAGGAATATTGCGCCAATGTTGTCGAAACCGTCGCCTATGCGATGGATGAGGCAGAAGTGAACCACCCTACGCTGGTCACTGAAAGCGGCCGCGCCGTGGTGGCAACATCGTCGATGCTGGTGTTTAACGTGCTGGAAAGCACGCTTTACGATGCGCCCAACGGCCCCGAGGTTGAAGCGGACGACCACCATCTGGTCTCAGACTTGGCTGCAATCAACGGCTATCTCAGCAGCGACCGACTGCAGGAATGCTGGAACGACGCGAATTTCTACCGCAACGAACTGCGCGCGCTGTTCCGCCGCGGCTATGTAGACCTGCGCCAGATGGCTCGGGCCGAACGGATCTATCTGTCGCTGATGGCCCGTCTCAAAGCGCTGGCCGCAAGCGATGATCTAGACACGGATGTGGATGATCAGCTTGAGAAAGTGGCCGATATTTATCACTGCAACTTCTCGCTGTTTCAGTCGCTGCCTGATGTCTGGGCCATTGACCAACTGCACCCTATCGTGCCGTTGCAGGGCCTGAACCAGACGCCAGATCGTCGCACGGTGCTGTCCGACATCACCTGCGACAGCGACGGCAAGATCGACCGGTTTATTCTGGCCGACGGCGTCTCGCCCAGCCTGCCGGTGCATTCCCTGCCCGAAGATCAGGAATACCTCATGGGCGTCTTCTTCGTCGGTGCCTATCAGGAAACGCTGGGCGATCTGCACAACCTGTTCGGCGACACCAACGTTGTCACCATCGACCTGCGCGCGGACGGTGGCTTTGACTTGCTGCACGAGCAAGAGGGCGACACGATCAGCCAGGTTCTGTCTTATGTCGAGTTTGACCCCAACGATTGTGTCGCCGCGTTCCGCAAAATGGTGGACGAGGCGATCTCGACCGGTACTCTGATGGCCAAGGACCGCAAAACCCTGATGAGCGCCTATCGCGACTCCATCAACGGCTACACCTATTACGAATAACTCCAGAGAGGAGATAACCCCCATGGGAACTTTGAGTGGCAAAACACTGGTTGTCGGCGCAGGCGGCGTATCGCACGCGGCCGTGCACAAGATGGCAATGAATTCGGATATCTTCACCGAAATCACTTTGGCCAGCCGCACGAAATCAAAATGCGACGCCATCGCGAAGGCAGTGAAAGATCGCGTGGGCGTTGATATCGCCACGGCGGAGCTGGACGCCTATAAGGTCGAAGATACCGTCAAGCTGATCAAGGAAACCGGGGCCGAACTGCTGGTGAACCTTGCCCTGCCCTATCAGGATCTGGTGCTGATGGATGCCTGTCTTGAGGCGGGCATTCATTATCTCGACACTGCGAACTATGAACCCGAAGACGTGGCCAAGTTCGAATACCACTGGCAATGGGCCTATCAGGACCGGTTCAAAGAGGCTGGCCTGACCGCCATCCTCGGCTCGGGCTTCGATCCGGGCGTGACCAGCGTGTTCGCCAAATGGCTGAAGAAACACAAGCTGGACACCATTCGTCAGATCGACGTCCTGGATGCCAACGGCGGCTCGAACGATCAGGAATTTGCCACCAACTTCAACCCGGAAATCAACCTGCGCGAAGTGCTGGCCGAAGTGCGCCACTGGGAAAACGGCGCGTGGCATACCAGCCCGGCGATGACCACAAAGGTCGAATACGACTTCCCCGCCATCGGCCAGAAAAACATGTACCAGATGTACCACGAGGAATTGGAGTCGCTTACAACTCACTTCCCCGAGATTGAGCGTGCCCGCTTCTGGATGACCTTCGGCGACGCCTACATCATGCACGCCAAGGTTCTGGAAAATGTCGGCATGACCCGTATCGACCCGGTGATGCATGACGGCAAGGAAATCATCCCGATCCAGTTCCTGAAAACCCTGCTGCCCGATCCCGGTGATCTGGGTGCCGAAACCAAGGGCAAAGCCTGCATCGGCGACATCGCCACGGGTCAGGCCAAGGACGGCTCGGGCGAGAAGACCTATTACATCTACAACATCTGCGATCACGAAGAATGCTATGCAGAAGTCGGCAGCCAAGCTGTCAGCTACACTACCGGCGTCCCCGCCATGATCGGTGCGGCGCAGGTGCTGAAAGGCAACTGGTCCGAGCCCGGCGTGTGGAACATGGAACAGCTGGATCCGGACAACTTCATGGATATGCTGAACGAACACGGCTTGCCGTGGCAGGTCCACGAGCTCGACGGTCCGGTCGAGTTCTAACTTCATCTATTCTAAAATACTCCGAGGGTCCGGGGACAGAGCCCCCGGACCCTCCACAATTCGGAGGCGCCGGACATGTCCGACATGATGACCACACAGGCCGGAGATGCCGGAGCCTTTCGCAACTTTGACCTGAGCCGCGTGCCAAGCCCCTGCTTCGTGGTTGATGAAAAGGCCGTCGAGCGGAACCTGACCATTCTCGCCGATATTGGAACCCGATCCGGCGCACATGTGCTGAGCGCGCTCAAGGCGTTCTCGATGTTCTCGCTCGCCCCGCTTGTCCGCCAACATCTTGGCGGCACATGCGCGTCCGGCATTTTCGAAGCACGGCTGGGTCGCGAAGAATATGGTGGCGAGGTCGCGACCTTCTGCGCCGGGTACAAGGACGCGGACATCGATGAAATTCTGTCGTTATCCGATCACATCATATTCAACTCACCAGCGCAAAAAGAACGGTTTCTTGCCAAAGTTCGGAACGCTGGCGTTCAGGTCGGTCTGCGCATCAACCCGGAGCATTCCGAAGGCGAGATCCCAAAATATGACCCCTGTGCGCCCTGCTCTCGCCTTGGCACCCCAATCAGTCAGTTGACGACCGACGAACTGACCGGGGTTGATGGCCTGCACATGCACACGCTCTGCGAACAAGGGTTCGCGCCATTGCAACGCACTTGGGAAGCCGTCCTGCCAAGACTCAAGCCCTTCCTCGGCCAACTCAAATGGCTGAACTTTGGAGGCGGCCATCATATCACGCGCGACGACTATGACCGCGATGGGCTGGTGACTTTCATCAAGGGCATCCGCGAGACATACGGCATCGATGTCTATCTCGAACCCGGTGAGGCGGTCGCGCTGGACGCAGGTATCTTGGTCGGCGAAATTCTCGACCTGCCCACCAATGGCATGAACCTTGCAATCACCGATATCTCGGCCACCTGCCACATGCCTGACGTGATCGAAGCCCCCTATCGTCCCGCCCTGATGGATGAGGCCGAAGCAGGCCACACCTACCGTCTGGGCGGCCCCTCCTGTCTGGCCGGTGATGTGATCGGCGACTACACGTGGGATCGACCACTGGCAATCGGCCAGCGCTTTGCCTTCCTCGATCAGGCGCACTATTCGATGGTCAAGACCAACACGTTCAACGGTGTTCCTCTGCCTACCATCGCCTTGTGGAACAGCGAGACAGACGAACTGAAGATCATCAAACAGTTCGACTATGACGACTTTAAGGACCGACTCTCATGAGCATTTTCCTCGACAGTGAACTGACCGCATTTGAGCGCACCGAAGATGCCCGTTTTCGCGTGATCCCGGTGCCGCTGGAGCGCACGGTCTCTTACGGCTCGGGCACGGCCAAAGGGCCTGATGCCATCATCGAGGCCAGCAATGAGCTGGAACGCATTACCGGACATGCCGAGCCATGCGTCGAGGGGATTTTCACAGAAGAACCAGTGGATTGCGACGCCGCCCTGTCCGAGATTATGGAACGCCTTGCCCAGCGCACCGAAGCCGCTGTTCGCGCTGGCAGGGTTCCAGTGACTTTGGGCGGAGAGCATTCCCTCAGTTACGGTGCCGTCATGGGAGTGGCCCGCGCATTAGGTCAACCAATCGGCATCGTTCAGATCGACGCCCATGCCGACCTGCGCAATGCATATCAGGGGGAAAAACACTCCCATGCTTCGGTCATGCACCTGCTGGCCGAAGAAGGCGTTCGATTGGCTCAGTTCGGTGTCCGCGCCTTTTCGACTGAAGAGGCACAGAGCCGCCTGAAAAACCACATCTTCCACGTGGATGCAGAAGATCTGGTCACAGGCAATATCCACGCTATCGACCTGCCAGAGGATTTTCCCGAGCTGGTCTATGTCAGTTTCGATGTCGACGGGCTGGACCCGGCGATCATGCCCGCCACCGGAACTCCGGTGCCCGGTGGCCTTGGCTATTATCAGGCGCTCCGGCTGGTAGAACACACCCTGAAAGGCCGCAAATGCGTGGGCTTCGACGTGGTCGAACTGGCCCCGAACGGCAATGCCGCCTGGGACTTCACCGCCGCGCAGATCGTTTATCGCCTAATGGCTGCCTGTTAACGCTCGGACGTTTCGTTCAGTTCCATATGGCCTTCGCCCTTGTTCAGGACGCGGCGCAGCATGGGTTCAAAGTACTCAAGCGGTTTGGTCGGATACTCGGGATCAAACGCCTTCTGATCGTATTCATGGCAGAAGTAGCGGCAGTCCTCCCAATAGGGGCTGTCACGGTACTTGTCGCGGGCGTTGCGATCACCGCCCAGGTGGTGATTGTAGTAATAGCCTTGGAACACGCAGTGGTGTTTTAAAATCCAGTGGGTTTTTTCGCTGACATAAGGTTTCATCATCGCTGCCGACAGCTCACCGTGGTTATACGGTGACAGAATATCTCCGGTGTCATGAATCAGTGCCGCGACTACCAGTTCTTCATCTGCACCATCCTCATAGGCACGCGTCGCGGCCTGAAGGCTGTGCTGGTAACGGTTGACCGGGTATGGCGTCCACGCCTCGTCCAGGGAACGGATCGCGTCCAGAATTCGGTCAGGAAGGGCGGCGTTGAACGCCTCTTCATACTCCATGACGGCGTCCCAATCGGCTTTGGTCGCCTCTTCAAAACTGGTCCAGGTGGGTTTGTGGCTTTTGTCCAGCATGATATTTCCTCTGGCTGATCTGCTATGGCCAGCATATCCGAAGACAGAAGCTGAAAAAAATGAATTGATTTTATCACTTCGATCAAAAAATACTTTCATCATGCAAATCAAAGCCCTTGAGACATTTCTGTGCGTTGCAGACACCGGTGGCTTCCATGCCGCTGCACGACACCTCAACATCACACAGACTGCGGTCAGTGCCCGTATCAAACTGATTGAAGAGGAAACCGGAAAGCCCTTGTTCACTCGGGGCGCAGGCGGCACCAACCTGACAGAATTCGGACGGCAGTTTCGACCCTATGCCGAGCAGATGTTGTCATTGTGGTCCTTCGCCTCTCGTGACCTACCGGGGCAGACACCGCACCGGATTGCCCTGCGCCTTGGTGCACAGCTCAGCGTTTGGGATCCACTGCTGGTCGATCTGGCCGTTCGTTACGAACAGCGCCATGGCCAGCTGTTGCTAACCCTGAACTACGATCATGACCTCAACATGGTCGAGGCCGTGGCGACGCATGTATTGGATGCCGCACTGACCCACGAAAAACCATCTGATCGGCGCGTTCTATATCACGAACTGGCACCGGAACGTTTATTGTTGGTCGAAACCCCCGGCGTGGGCAAAGACCCAGTTTTCGTAAATCTCGAGTTAGGCGAAGTTTATCAGGACCACGTGCGGTCAGCAGCGCGCAAAGCGGCAGGACAGACGCTTTTTTTGGGCAATTGCATGATGGGCCTGCGGTATGTTTTGCAGCGCGGCGGCACGGGGTACTTCCCCGAATATGTTATTCGGGATCAATTGAACGAAGGCACCTTGGTGCCGGTTGCCGAAGCGATAGACCTGATGTTGCCGCTTTATCTGGTGACCCAGCGGGACAGCGAAGCCTTCGACGACGTGGTGGCCTGCCTGACCGAACTGCGTGCGGCGGATTAAGCTTGGGACAAGGCTCCATTCGCCCCCCGCGATCGGGTGCGCAGCAATGGCCGCCCGGCGATCAACAGGAACACGCATGAAATCAAGACGCCGACAATCGCCGGAAGATAAAGCAAAATCCACAGGTTTGGATCATCAATCACGACCGGGGACACAAAGCCCCGGACCCCCTCCAACAGGACCAAAATCGTGAAAGCTCCGAATATCTGTGGCCACAGCCCAAAGCGCGAAAAACTGCCCAGCATCAGCGTTGAAAAACCAGCCATCGCCACCGCGATACAAATGGCGATCCATGAAAAACGCTGATGCAGCTCTTCGATCAGTTCCCCTTCCGAGAACTGCTCGGTCGCCAGAATACTTTCCCGGCCTTGCAAAAGCTCGAGCGTTGGGATCGCCTCAAGACTGCGCATGGCGTTGGTGTCTGAATTTGTGAGTTCCGAGATGTCATAAGAGGCATCCGCAAAAAGTGTCGAAGACAGCGTCCTGCCTTCCGGGTTCAGGCGCAATGCGATCCCGTCCACCATCACCAGATGAATGCCGGAGCCATTGTTGACCAGATAGGCCGTCTTGCTGGAATAGCTGACCGGGCTCTCTTCATCCCGACGATCCGAGACAAAAACCTCGGACAAAGTGCCATCCAGATCAATTTCCCCGATATAAACCGTAACGCCCTGCGCGGGATGCAGAAATTCACCCTCATTCAAAAGCTGGGCGGTGACGTCCCCCGCGACCTCGGCCTGACGCTGCTCTAATTGTTCTACGGACGCGGGGCGCAGGAAGACACTGATCGCGGCCATCATCAAGCCGGTTACGATGCCAAATACGAACACTGCGCGCGCCAATCTCCAGGGGCTGGTCCCAGTGGCCAGCATCACTGTCATCTCGCTTTCACGGCTCAGGCGGTTGGTGGCATAGACGGCTGCAGCAAACACCGCCATTGGCATCACAGTGCGGATCAGGGTCGGCAGGGTCAGTGCGGTGAATTCCAGAAACACCATCGCGGGTTGGCCGCCGCTGATCACCCGGTCAAACAGGCTGACGGAACGGGTAATCCAGAATACACCCACCAGAACCAAGGTAAAAAAGCCGAATAGAATCAGCAGTTGCCGCAGGAAGTAACCATCAAAGCGCGACATGAACCCTCTTCCGCCTGTCTGTTGTGGGCAGGACCATAGGCCATTCCAAAGGCGCGGGAAACCGAATTGATCGAATTGCGCGGCACCTGGCTAAACCAATGTTAATCCCATCTAAACCCCAGGTTCAACACAGCCGCCAATCTGAGTGGAATGAACAACCGAGCACGCGATGGAGGAGGATATGATGGCCCACGCAGACTTCATCACCGAAATGGGCGTCTTTTGTAGCCTCGTACAATCGCATGCGGCGTGAAGCCGGTTGGTTGTAAAAAATGGATCGGTCAGATTCAGCCGCCTTTAGCCACCCCCGGGTCTCAAAATTCCCGTATGCAACACCGGCAGAGTTTTCTACGCCACATATTTGCCATATTTCCTTTCAGTTGATACGGTCGCAAAAAAGGCGAATGCCGGTGGCCAAGATAGAGCAGCAGTCAAAATATTCTAAGAGCGTCGCAGCGCTCACCGTGCCGGAGTCCTTAAAGGGCAAACGCGGAGGGCTGTTCTATTTGCTTCACGAGATGGAGAGATCTCGGCTTATGAAGCTGCACGGGCCTAACTTCGAAGACTTCATCTCAAAGTCACCTGCGGGCTGGGACACAAACAACGGTCGGTTGGTCAGTATGCTCTCCGTCGACGAATTCAAATTTTTCTAGCTATCAATGCCGTGCTGCGGCGTTGTTCGAAAAGTTAGGAATCGCCCCTCGCGTCCGGATCTCTGCAGAGTCAGATTACACACCAAATTATTATAGGATTCCCAGCTTGGGCTTCGTTCTTTACGATGAAACGGCCGAAAATCAATGAGGAAATGGCAGGGGCAGCAGGGTTCGAACCCGCGACCTACGGTTTTGGAGACCGTCGCTCTACCAACTGAGCTATACCCCTAAGGTGCGCATCAAATATGCCAGCCGCGCAGCGGACTCAAGAGGCTTTTTCAAATTCCGCGCGACTATTGCACCCGACAAACAAGTTGCGTGCAGCGTTTAGTTCTATAAGACACGTTTTGGTCAGTACGAGGGGCGCAATCCGTGAGTATCCGCAAAAATATCGCCGACAGCGAAGCCGTTTTGAACTGGGCCGCGCGCCGCATCGCGAGTTATATCCGGATAGTCAATCGCAACACCAAGTGGCAGCGCATCGGATTCGAAGAACTTGACCAGCTGGCCGAACAAGGTGAACCGGTGATCGTGGTGCTGTGGCATCAGCGGCTGGCACAGTCGCCGTATTTCTTCCCGCTGGACAAAGGGCACATCTGCTCGATCACTTCGTCTGCACGAGCAGGCAGCATGGTAGGTCGGGTGCAGAAACTATTCGGCATGGACACCATCGCCATGGCCAGCAAACACAAGAGCAACGTCGCCGTGTCGCGAGAGGTGTTCGGCAAGATTAAGAAAGGGGTTTCCATCGGCATCGCCGCCGACGGACCACGCGGCCCCGAGCGTGTGCTGTCCACGGTGCCGCTGGTCTGGGCGCGCACCTCGGGCAAACGGATCTTCGGAATCACCTTTTCCGCGCAATATGGCAGCGAAGCGGGTACATGGGATCGCCTGTTGATGCCCCGCCCCTGGCGAAACAAGGGAGTCTTTCTGTGCCGCGAGTGGACCGAGACCGTGCCTCGCAAAGCATCCGAAGAGAAAATCGAGGAGCTGCGCCAAAGCCTTGAGCAGCATATGAACGATATCACTGCTGAAGCCGACCGCATGGTCGGGCGCGAACCGTGGTCGCCAGAGGCCTAACCGCCCCTTAACCGCTGCATCAGGTAAACTTCGCTGCCTTCAGGGATTGGCTCGGTCAACCCTGTGGCGATAACGCGGCCATCAATTGCAATAGACACCCCGGCATCAATAGGACCTTGAAGCTGTGGATGGGCCAGCACCAATGCGCGTACCAGTTCTCCGGTCGTCTTGGCTTCAACCTCGACGACCTGCTGGCCTCCGGTCAATGACCGGAGGCCGGACCAGAGGTGAACCTCAACCATCGTCCTTGAGCGCGGCCAGAATGCGCGGCGGTGACATCGGTAACTGACGCATGCGCACGCCAGCCGCATGGGACACGGCGTTGGCAATGGCGGCCAGAGGCGGCACGATGCCAGTCTCGCCGACGCCTCGTACACCGAAGGGGTGACCGGGGTTGGGCACTTCGACAATCACCGTGTCGATCATCGGCAAGTCACTGGCGACGGGGATGCGATAGTCGAGGAAGATCGAGTTCTGCAGGCGACCGTCATCGCCGTAGATATACTCTTCGTTCAGCGCCCAGCCGATGCCTTGCGCGGCACCGCCCTGATACTGGCCTTCCACATATGTCGGGTGAATCGCCTTCCCGGCATCCTGAATGACCGTGTAGCGGGTGATCGCGGTTTTGCCGGTTTCCGGATCAACCTCGGCATCGACGATATGGGTACCAAAGGACACACCCGCGCCTTCAGGGGTCGCCTCAAAGTGGCCCGAGATCGGACCGCCGGTCGAACCCATATGGGCCGTGATATCGGCCAGCGGGCGTGGATCGAAGTCACCGGCGTTGGGGCCAGAGGGCACCGCAAAGCCGTTTTCCCATTTCACCGCGTCGGCCGGAATTCCCCAGCTGGCCGCCGCGCGTTCGCACAGTTTTTCGATCGCATGCTTGGCTGCTTTGATGGTGGCCAGACCAGAGGCGTAGGTCACGCGCGAGCCATGGCTGACGTCGTTGTACCCAAGCGTCGCTGTATCGGCGATGGTGACACGGATGTTTTCGTAGGGAATGCCCAGAACCTCGGCCGCCATCAGCGCCATAGATGCACGCGAGCCGCCGATATCGGGCGTACCAACCATCAACTGGGCCGAGCCGTCCTCGGACATGGACAACGACACCGAGGTCTCGCCGCCATGGTTGAACCAGAACCCACAGGAAATCCCTCGTCCCTGCCCCGGTTTCAGCGGCGCCGAGTAGTGCGGGTGCGCCTTGGCGGCCTCCAACGTCTCCACCAGACCGATGCGCTCATACCGGGGACCATAGCTGGCCTTGGTGCCTTCATACGCCGCATTTTTTAGGCGTACATCGACGGGATCAAGGTCCAGCTTTTTGCACAGCTCATCAATCACCGACTCAACGGCAAACGCCCCCATTGGGGCACCGGGTGCGCGGTAGGCTGCCTGTTTCGGTCGGTTGGCCATAACGTCATAGCCAACCTGTTTGACGTTGGTCAGATTGTAAGGCGCAAAGGCACACATGGCGGTCATATCGCCCGGTGCGCCCGGAAACGCGCCACCTTGCAGGCGGAACACGCCTTGCGCGGCCGAGATGGTACCGTCCTTCTTCATGCCGATCTTGATGTCCATCGACGCCGAGGCCGTCGGGCCAGTTGCCCGAAACACTTCGGATCGGGTCATCACGAGTTTGACCGGGCGGTTGGCTTTGCGGCTCAGCGCCAGCGCAACGGGTTCGATAAAGACGGTCGTCTTCCCGCCGAAGCCACCACCAATCTCGGATGCCGTGACGCGCAGTTGCGAGGTTTCGATACCCAGCAGCGCCGCGCATGTCTTCTGCGCGATCCAGTGTCCCTGGGTCGTGCACCACAGCTCACCCTTACCGTCATTTCCCAGCATGCCCAAACAGGCGTGGGGTTCGATATAGCCTTGATGGGTGGCTTCGGTGACAAAGCTGTCTTCGATGACCAGATCGGCCTCGGCAAAGCCAGCCTCGACATCACCGTGTCCGCTTTCGTGGTACCGCACGACGTTTGGATGCATTCCTTCGGGAACTGAATAGTCCGCGGCACCTTCGCGAATGACCGGAGCATCCGAGGCCATCGCCTTGTCCACATCGGTGACGTGGGGCAACACCTCGTATTCGATCTCGATCAGCTTGAGCGCGTCGCGCGCTGCCAGCGCCGACGTGGCCGCAATGGCCGCTACAGCGTGACCGTCATACAGTGCCTTTTCGCCTGCCATGACGTTTTCCAGAACATTCCAGAATTCGCCTTCCAGACCCGGTTTGAACGGGACGTCGGCAAAGTCCGCACGAGTCACGACGGCTTTGACGTCCTTATGCGTCTCGGCCTTCGAAGCGTCGATTTTCACGATCCGCGCATGGGCATGGGGCGAGCGCAGGATCGCGCCGTGTAGCATGCCGGGTGCCGAGATATCTGCCCCGAACTTCGCGCGGCCCGTAACCTTGTCCAACCCGTCGGGACGGTTCGGTCGGGTGCCAACGAAAGTAAATTCCGATTTGCGATCGTCCAGTGCCATTACGAAGCCTCCCGCAGCTCTTCCGCCGTTTCCATGACGGCACGAATGATTTTGTCATAACCGGTGCAGCGGCAAAGGTTGCCCGCCAGCCAGTACCGGGTTTCTTCTTCGGTCGGGTTGGGGTTCTTTTCCAACAGAGACTTGGCCGCGACCAGAATGCCCGGTGTACAGATGCCGCACTGAAGCGCGGCGTGTTCGATAAACTTCTGTTGCAGCGGGTGCAGAACGTCGCCATCCGCGATGCCCTCGACCGTTTCGATCTGCTTGCCATCGGCCTCTACCCCCAGCATCAGGCAGGAACAGACCAGGCGCCCGTCGACCGAGACGGAACACGCGCCGCAGTCACCTGTACCACAGCCTTCTTTCGCGCCGGTCAGGTTCAGCTTGTCGCGCAGACAGTCCAGCAGGGTTTCGCGCGGGTCGCAGAGGTATTCAACCGAGTCGCCGTTTACAGTGGTGGATACGTGGAACTTGCTCATGCTTGTTCTCCCTTCGCACGGGCATAGGCGATTTTCGCGGCGCGCTTGGCCAGAACGCCAGCGACCTCGGTGCGAAACGCGATGGTGCCGCGCTTGTCGTCAATCGGGTTGCACGCAGCGGATGCCGCAGCAGCCAGCGCATCAAGCGCAGCGTCGTCCAGTGTACTACCGATGATCGCCTTGGCACAGTCTTCGACAAGCAGAACGGTCGGGGCGACAGCACCCAGCGACACGCGGGCTTCGGTGACAGTGTCGCCGTCCAAACGAAGGTTTACACCCACGCCAACGACGGCAATGTCCATTTCGGTCCGTGGTATGAACCGCAGATAGGCGTCGCCGCCATCCTCACCCCGTGCAGGGATATGGACGGCCGAGACCAGCTCTCCCTTGGACAGCGACGTTTTGCCGGGGCCGGTCGGAATTTCTTCGACAGCAACTTCGCGCGTACCTTCGGGTCCTGTGACAGTAACCGTCACTCCGGCTGCGACCATAGCAGGCACAGAATCGGCCGCAGGAGAGCCATTGCACAGGTTCCCAGTCAGCGTTGCGCGACCCTGCACTTGGGTCGAACCGATCAAGTCCATCGCCTCAACTACGCCGGGCCAATCGCGGCCCAATTCGGAATGTTCGCTCATCTCGGCACCGGTGGCCGCGACGCCAATTGTCCAGCTGCCATCGGCATTGCTGATGATGTCGCTGACGCCGTCGATCTTTTTGATGTCGATCAGCGTGTCGGGGGTCACAAGTTCCGAGCGCAGCTGCACCAGAACATCGGTGCCTCCTGCCAGAAACCGGGTAATGCCCGTCGCATTCGCGGCCAGAGCCGATGCCTCGGCAAAGTTGGCGGGGCTGTGATAATCCATGAAAATACCTCGCACCTGTTGATCAGGATTCACTGGGGTTCGCGGGGGACGTTAGTGCAGCAACCCCACGGCGTCCATGGCTGGAACGACCAATTTTTGTGTTTATCGAAGTCGTTTTCAGACCTCAGATCAGAGGTCGAGTCCAATCACACCGTTGGGTTCAGCCGCGCGGCTTTGACACAAGATGATCGCGCCCTCGCGCTGTTTGTTGGACAGAACGAAATCACGATGCTCAATATCGCCGGAAACCACACCGCATTTGCAGACGCCACATATGCCGTCGGCGCATTTCACATCCACATGAATACCCGCCTCGTTCAATACCTGAGCGGCATCTTTGTCTTCGGGGACGGTCAGTTCCCTACCCGACTTCGCCAGCTTCAATGTGAAGGAGTGATTTTCATATTCCGGCTGTTCGGGGACCGAAAAATACTCCAGGTGCCGCGCCTCTTCGGGAAATCCCTGCCGGTCGGCCGCTTGTATGACACCGTCCATGTAGCGATCCGGTCCGCAGGTATAGACGTGCCACCCTTCCTGATAACCCGACAGGACTGCATCCAGATCGGCGCGCGTTCCTTCATCCGAGAAATGAAAATGCACGTGGTCGGCCCAGGGCATCGCCGCCAGATCGTCCAGGTACCCGGCCCCAAAACGGGTGCTGGCGGAATAGTGTAACGCGAACGGCTTGCCCAGCGCATGCAACCGATGAGCAAATGCAATCATCGGGGTGATGCCGATCCCACCACCCATCAGGAAGGTCATTGTTGCGGTCTCATCCAGTTCGAAATGGTTGATCGGTTTCGAGATGAAGACCTTGCGCCCCTCGCTGAAGATTCGATGCAACAGGGCCGAACCGCCGCGACCTTCATCCTCGCGCAGAACGCCGATCTGATAGACTGACCCGTCCGATGGGTCCCCCGACATAGAATACTGACGCAGAAACTCAGGCGCGACCAGCACATCCAGATGCGCCCCGGCGGTCCAATCCGGTAAAGGCGCACCATTCAGGGCCGAGAATTCATACTTGGTCACATCCGCCGTCATCTTGTCGACTTTGGTCAACGCAACCCGCATCACCGGCGCATCGCCCGCGATCGAGTACCGATGCACGATCGACGTATCCCCTGCTGCCTTGCGGTTTTTGTATTCTTCGGCTGACACCATCGCCTGATAGGCCGCAATCCCGGCCTCGCGGTCCATCGCAAAAGGATATGGCCACGGATGGGGGGCCAGATAGGCAGGATAGACGGCTAATGTCTGATCTTCGAACTGCAGGTCCAGATCCGTTTGCAGGTCACGCCGGTTCAGCGGATGTTTCGTCGGGCGGTAAGCTCCATCCACCTGCAATTCGATATCCCACCACCATTTCTTGGTGTCGTTCAAACCGCCATTACCCACGGCATCGTCCAGTTTCGCCAATGCCGGCGCGGCTTTCGGGATGTTTATCGCGGCCCAGCGGAACGGGCGTTCCTTGAAGATACCCTCAAGGTTCCACGGGCAGGTCTTCATGCAGCGCCCGCACATTGCACCGCCAGGGGTGGTCACGCGATAGGTCGCACATTTCTGACTGTCGGATTTCCAGATCTCATAGCCGTTGAACATGAGTTTCGGCCCCGCGGTGATTGCCCCTGAAGGGCATTCGCGCGCGCATTTGTTGCAGCTTTCACAGAAAGTCTGTAGGCCAAAATCAATCGGTTTGTCGTGCTCTATCGGCATGTCGGTCGTCACCGCGCCAGACTTGAGCCGGGGCCCGAGATAGGGGTTCAGGATGACCTCACCAATCCGGCTGACCTCGCCCAATCCGGACAGCAGCAAAAGCGGCGGCTGAAGCACCTCGCCATCCATGACCGTATGCGCTTTGGCCTTGAAGCCAAGGTTGCGGATCTGCTGCGCGATCACACCGCCCAAAAGTGAAAACCGCAGGTAGGCGCGCATCGACTGGGCAACTGCGATCCAGTCGTCGCCACTGGACCCCTCCATTGTTTCATAGCCTTGATCGATGATCACGCTGATGGCTTGATCATGGGGCGGGTTGATCTCTTCTCCTGTCGCGTCGTGAGAATACCACGCCCATTCCGGGCAACGGCTGAGGCCCACGGCATCGCCTCCAATGAAATAGGTCGCGGCCTTGATATTCGCGGCATTTCGGGCGGCATCGGTCGGGCGCGATCCATCTGCGCTGTCGCCATCCTGCAATAGCACAAATGCGCCCAATGAGCGGCGCTGAGCGAAACTGGGGGCGGCCTTGCGCACATAGTGCCCCCCCCTGGCTGCATCCTGCAGCGGTTTGCCCATATCCCCGAATTGTGCGCGGGCAAACATGTCGGCGCGTTTGGGAACGCGGGCCACGTTTTCTTCGTCGATGTAGGTCGTAGGGTCTTCGACACGCTTAAGTTTCTCGAACGGATGCGCCCCGTCCACGTAGCGTCGTTTGGCGTAAGCATCCCGGTTCAGCGCGTTCTTGGCGAACCCCGTTCCCAGCCACCACGCCGGACCCTGAGTGCGAAACCACGGTTGCTGCGCCATGGATTGCAGCGGTCGATCATGCGCAATCTCCATCTCGGTTGTAACAGCTGCCAGACCAAACCGCGTACCTAGCCACGGCACGACAACATCGCCATCCTCGACCGAGGCCAAACCAGCCGCCACCGCCAGTTTTCCAAGATCAACCTCAGAGGACATCGCGGTATGCGCCCGCGCATCGAACCCCAACAACCGGATGTAATTGGCAATCACCACCGCATTTTCGGTCGCCAGCAAACAGGAACGGTGGTCCTGCGCATCCATGATCCATTCAGAGCCGGGCTCATCCTGGTTCGGATCACGGTTGTGTTCATAGACAAAGACGATGGCGTGGCGGTGCGTGTCCATCGGCTTGGGCGCGGCCTCCATGCTTTCCTTCAGGTCGGCCATGATGACGTCGATGCCCGACGCCAGCGTTTTAGTCTGCCGGGTCTTCAGCGCATGGGCCAGACGATCAATGTCGGGGTTATGACGCGGCTGGGGCAGCATCGCCTCGGCAGGCAAAGGCCCGCACCCCATCATCGACGCGTCATTGAAATAGCCAAAAGCCTTAAAGTGATGGGCGCGCGCGGTCGGATCGGCCGGGATTTCAGAGGGCACAGCACTCACGAATCCATCACGAATAGCGTCCATCATCGCCTGAAACTCACCCATGGCGTTGACGATGCTTTCAGGCTGTTCCGGCCGGTGAAAACTGAGTTCAGGCATCGGCGGCACGGCAGACAGGTCCGGCACAACGCTCTGACGTGCCAACCGCTCCAACGGATAAGGCCCCATGTGGACCGGCCGGTTCTTGTCCGAGAAAAAGCGGATCCCCATCGTGCGCCTCCTGATGTCTAGGTCTCACCTAATGCGGCGTGGACAGTAAATCCATTCATGAATAATCATAAGCGGTATGAGCAAAATAGATTTCATGGATCTGGATGGCAAAGTCCTGAGGGTCTTTCTGACCATTCTCGAAGAAAACTCGGTGTCCAAGGCCGCAGATCGGCTTGGCGTGACACAATCGGCCATCAGCCACACCCTGTCCAAACTTCGGGTGGTTCTGGGCGATCCGTTATTCATCAGATCAGGGCAGGGTCTGACCCCTACTGAGCGCGCCTTGTCCCTGAAAGATCCTGTTCAGCAGGTTCTGGACAATATGCGGGCGCTGACCGAGGATCGCCCGTTCGACCCGCTGTCCGAAGAGATGGTCTTTCACATCGCCACAAACGACATGCCGCGGGAATTGATTTTCCCGCAATTGCTGCAAAAGGTTCGGACCGAAGGCGTGCGGCTGGGGTTGGGGTTTATCCCATCAGGTGTTCCAGACCCTGAGCTGTTGCGCAGCGATCGGTGTCAATTGATGCTGACGCCTTTGCCACCGGATGGGCCGGACATCTTTCAAAAACGCATCCTCAGCAGCCCGCTGATGATCTATTACGATGGCGCGCGACGATCTCCTCCGGACAGTTGGGAAACCTATTGCGAAACCGAACACGTCGAAGTTCGTTTTGCGGATGGCCGCAGCTCGCGCGCTGTTATGCGGGGTGTCGATCAAAACCAGATCAGGCCACCTACGGTTACCCTGCCACATTTCAACGCCATTACCTCATTTGTGAAAGGCGGCGACCTGATTTCCACCGATACGGCGTTGATGAAACACGGGCCACTACATGCGTTGGATTGTGCGTCCTTGCCCTTCGCGTGCGACCCTGTCTCGATCTACATGGTCTGGCACCAAAGATCTTCCAACGACCCGGCACATCGCTGGTTGCGTGACAGGATCGAAGCCATCGCAGCGACGCTTCAGGATTGAGACAGCAACCAGTCTTTCATCACTGCGACCAGCGCGGGTTGACGTGGCTGTTTGGGTGTCACGATGTAAAAGCCCAGGTCCTCGACCAGCTCATCCGGGATCGGGCGCACCAACTGACCGGTGGCCAACTGGGCAGAAACAAGCGGTTCGTTAGCAAGCGCAACGCCCTGGCCCGACACGGCTGCGTCGATGGCAAGGCTGGTCTGGCTGAAACTCATCATCTTCGGCTTGCCCGTGATCCCTGCACGTTGCAGAAACAAAGGCCACAGCCCATGGGTGTCGTTCAGCAAAGTGTGCTTTGTCAGGTTAGCAGGATGCGCAATTCTGGCCGCCAACTCAGGACCGCAAACCGGAACGAAGGTTGTGGAAAACAGAGGCACTGCGACCACCCCGGATCCAAACGGCGCGCGCCCTTGCCGAACAGCAATGTCGACACCGTCCCCCTCGAAATCCGCCAGCCGTTCCCGCGCGTCGACCTGCACGGCAATATCAGGGTGGTGCCGCGTAAAGTCCGGAAGTCGTGGAACCAGCCATTTCGAAGCAAAGCTGGGCGTGACAGAGATAGTAATTTGTCTGTCCCCAGAAAGATCCTCGACGGCCTCTTCAATTAGTCGGAAGGCCCGGCGCAAGGGCGCATGGAACCTGCGCCCAGCCTCGGTCAGCGCAAGGCCGCGTGGCAAGCGGTCAAAGAGCGTCACAGCCAATCGTGCCTCAAGCCCGCGCACCTGCTGGGCGACAGCACCTTGGGTGACGCCCAGATCCTCGGCAGCCAAGCGAAAGTTCAGATGCCGCGCCGAAGCTTCGAAGGCCCGCAAAGCGTTCAGAGGGGGAAGAGCCGTCATCGTAGCATCCTGTAGTTTTTCTACACCATAAGGCCAGCAGAACTGATTGGTCAATCAGATCGCCAAAGCGCATCTTCATGCCATCAATGAATGGAGAAATCACATGACCAAAGTGGCGCTGATAACAGCGGGCGGCAGCGGAATGGGCGCAGATTCAGCCCGACGTCTGGCCGCAGATGGATTTAAGGTCGGCATCCTGTCGTCTTCTGGCAAGGGTGAGGCACTCGCGCACGAACTTGGTGGTGTTGGCGAGACCGGGTCAAACCAGTCGACGGATGATCTGCAAAACCTGGTCGATACCGCGATGTCCCATTGGGGGCGCATCGACGTGCTGGTCAATTCGGCCGGTCACGGACCGCGCGCGCCAGTGCTGGAGCTGACGGACGAGGATTGGCACACCGGAATGGACGTCTATTTCCTGAACGCCGTCAGACCAACCCGGCTGGTGACACCTATTATGCAGAAGCAAGGTGGTGGATCAATCATCAACATTTCGACCTTCGCCGCGTTCGAGCCCGACCCTGTCTTCCCAACCTCGGGCGTGTTCCGCGCAGGTTTGGCCGCTTTCACCAAGCTGTTCTCGGATCATTACGCGGCTGACAACATCCGGATGAACAACGTCTTGCCAGGGTTCATCGACAGCCTGCCAGAGAAAGAGGAATTCCGCGCGCGCATCCCGATGGGCCGCTATGGACGCAGCTATGACGAGATCGCCTCGGTCGTGGCGATGCTTGCATCAGAGGGCGGCGGCTATATCACCGGTCAGAACATCCGGGTTGATGGCGGCATCACCCGCGCGGTCTGAGGTCAGAACCGCGCTTTGACAAAATGGGTCAGCGCCGCGCCGGTTTCAAAATAGGCGCGGCGTAGCCCTATCCACTTTTCCTGATACTCTGGGACTGCGGGCACCGGCAAAAGGCTTGGGTCGTCCTGCAACAGACTTTGGGCAACAAGGCGGCCAAAGACAGTGCCTGGCCCGATTCCCCGCCCCGAAAATCCATGAACGGACAGAGCATTGGGACCGATCTGCGTAATCTTCGGGATGTGGTCTGACGTCATGGCGATGCGGCCATGCCACCCTTCGACCAATGGCTGATCGGCCAGTTGCGGATACAGCTGTGCCAGTTTGCGCTTGATCCAGCTCTTGTGAATCCCGCCGCCCGCCTGATCCAGATCACCCATGGCACCGATGATAAACCGCCCCTCTTGATCCATTCGGAACGAGGTCATGATCAGGTCTGTGTCCCAGCACCCCTCATCCCCCGGCAAAACGCTAGCGCGCAGATTGTCGGACAATGGGGCCGTGGCATATTGGAAATAATAGACCGGCACATAAGCGGGGGCCGATGCGGTCAGATCACGGTGATAGGCATTGGTCGCCTGGATGACCCATTTGGCGCGCACTGTGCGCCGAGCAGTCTTCACCTCCCAGATTCCATCCATCTGCTGCATGGACAGAACCGGATCTTGCGTGGAAACTGACACGCCAGCCTCGACCCCGGCACGGGCCAATCCACGCACATATGCCAATGGTTGGATGGTTCCGGCGCGCGGATCGAACAGGGCGCCACCAAAGGCCGCACTGCCGGTGCGCTGGGCTATCAGTTTCGCAGAAAGCAACTCAACCGGTGCGCCAGCAGCGCTGAGTTGCGCATGGCGGGCCTGCAGATCCCGAAAACCCGCAGCCGAATGCGCACAGTGCAGAGTTCCGTTGCGCACAGGTTCGCAGTCTATCCCATGCTGGTCGATCAGGCTGAACACCTCTGATGGGGCAGCAGCCAGAAGGTCAATCAGCCGATCCCCAACCATGTCACCCAGATGCGCGCGAATCTCATCGGGCGGCAACCACAGCCCTGCATTCGCCAGCCCTACATTGCGGCCCGATCCGCCGTGACCGACATCATGCGCCTCAAGCAGACAGACCGAAGCACCAGCCTTAGCCGCAGTCAGGGCCGCAGAACAGCCGGTGTACCCACCCCCGATCACCGCCAGATCAACAGTGATATCACCGGTCGAAACACTGGGTTCGACAAGTTCACGGCATGTGTTCAGCCAAAGGGACTGGTTGTGGTCGCTCACGTCGCGCTCCTTGAAATTGCGCGGATCATCAGGGCAGTGTCAGCCGGTTGCAAGCGCTCTTTGATCCTCGCGCCCCATGGCGATCAGGAAGGGTTGCGCATCCTGTTTCGCTTGAAAATCAGCCTTGTTACCCATGCCACGCCAGTTCGCCAGAACAAGAGATTGCGCCACTGCGCCACCTAAGGTCGCACCGGGGCCGGTAACAATGAACACGTCTGGCGCGAACTCATGCGCGGCGGTCTGGATCGCACGGGTAAAGTCATAGGGTTCGGTCACTTGGTGGCCCAGGGTATAATCCCAAAGCGCATGCGTATCCGTCGCACCCGGCCACCAAATCTTTCCGCGACCGTCGATCAGGGGGCGTTCAGGCTGTCCGAACAAATCCGCGCCCAAGAGCGTACGCCCTTCGGCAGCGACCGGTGCCTGCAAGGATGTGTGAAACGCGGCATGGTTTGGCAAGCGCATCGGGAAACGGTCCTGCACGGTGGGTTGTGACGCCTCGAAAGCCTTCAGCCCCATCTCATTGCCTGCCAGAACCAGCATTCCGCCCAGATCAATGGACAAAGCAAGGTCATGACCGTCCATCGCATTGATGCGTTTCACATCCGCCAGCAGCTCTGCCTTGCGAACAGCGTCGTTCGCCCAACCGTCGTCGGCAACGGGATAAACCAGCTGGCCACCGATCAGGTGATCCTGCATCAGTGTTCCCATCGTGTTCACGACGCGGAACCCGTGGTCAGGCGACAACGCCCCGGCAGCGGCCAGCGCAATATACCACCCCATCGAATTCCCGGTGACCGCGACCACTTCGATATCATCGGCCAGCGATTGCGCGTCCGCCATCGAAGCTGCGTAGATGAGCGGTGATGCAATGTCGCCTTTTGAATACTTGGAAACTGTGAACCGCGCTGCGCCATCCAATGCGGTAACGGCCTCTTGCCCTGCTTCCGCACGTATCGCGTCTAAGCCCCGAAACATCGCATTCTGCTGCGCGTGATGGCGATGCAGATAGCCAAGCTCGGGCTTGTTGTATGTACCCCGACCAGGGCAGATGACGACCGCTGTGCGGGTCATGAGCGGCCTCCGGTCAGTTTAAGCGCAGCGGTGATAATCCCGTCCTTCGATGGCAGCGGAGCGGCATAGGCGGGGCCAGTGGCGATAAAACAATCTTCGGCCGCGACGCACGCAGTTGGGGTCGTGGGACTATTTTCAGTGAAAAAGGTCATCAGCCCCTCAGACTGGCTGCCGGTCCGGCGACACTCGTCGACGATAAGGACGTGTTTGCAACCCTTTGTGGCCTGACGCAGAGCCTCAATCGGGAGAGGTGCCAGCCAGCGCATGTCGATGATACGGGCTTTCACGCCTGCTGCCTCCAACTCGGGCAGAGCCTGTTTCGACAGGTAGTGCCCGTTTCCATAAGTGACGATGGCCAGATCTTTACCCTCGCCATGCACGCCAACCTCACCCAGCGCGATACTCTGGTCAGGCGACGGATACGTCGTCATCCAGCCTGCGTCCTGTACATCGTGCAGATCGCGCATCGGATAAAGCGCAATAGGTTCCAGAAAGACCACGACCCGCTGTTCTTCGCGCGCCAGCCGTACGCATTCGCGCAGCATCTTCGCCGCATCCGCGCCTGTCGATGGACAGGCAATGATCACGCCGGGAATGTCGCGCAGGACAGCCAGCGAGTTGTCATTGTGGAAATGGCCGCCGAACCCTTTCTGATAGCCAAGCCCCGCGATGCGTAGAACCATCGGGTTGGTGAACTGCCCGTTCGAGAAAAAGGGCAGGGTCGCGGCTTCGCCTCTGATCTGATCCTCTGCATTGTGCAGATAAGCGAGGAACTGGATTTCGGGGATGGGAATGAACCCGTTATGCCCCATACCAATGGCCAGTCCCAGAATGGACTGCTCATCCAACAGCGTGTCGATCACCCGGTCCGGGCCAAAGCGTTGTTGCAGTTTCTGGGTAACGCCATAGACGCCGCCCTTGCGGCCGACATCTTCGCCCATGCAGACGACCTCGCCGTGTTCCAGCATCAGATCGGTCAGCGCCCAGTTGATCAGACGGCTCATGGGTTGCGGATCATCCATTGCCCGCGTGTCGCCGCCAAAGGCTTTGGCGCGCGCTTCGGCGCTGGGACCGTTGGTCGGCTTACAAGCCCGTTTTGGCGGGATCAGGCTGGCCATAACCTCAGAGGCGGTGGTCAGGTGCGGACGGGTTGCGGCCTCCGCCGCGATGCGATCAGTACGGGCGCAGGTATCTTCGAAGATTTTCAACGCCTGTTCCGGCGCCAACGCCCCGGCCTGTTCCAGCAAGCGCACCGAGTGCAGCAGGGGGTCGTTGGCCTCGTCCGCCTCAACCTCGGACTTCGGCAGGTACGTGGTCGGCACATCTGCGCCCGCATGGCCGTAAAGACGCACGGTTTTCAGATGCAGGAAGGCCGGTTTCCGGCGGGTACGGACATACTCGGCGGCGTCTTGCGCCACCGCGAAGGTCTCATAGATATCCAGACCGTTGGCCTGAAAGTACTTGATTCCGGGGCGGTGTTCCATCGACGCCTGTATCCAGCCTTTTGGCGTTTTGACCGAGATTCCAATCCCGTTATCCTCACACACAAACAACAGCGGCAAAGGCGTCGACTGCACACTGGTCCAGCCTGCGGTGTTGATCGCGCCCTGCGCTGTAGAATGATTGGCCGAGGCATCCCCGAAGGAACACATCGCAATCCCGTCCAAGGGCAGTTCACGGTGTTCAGGATCGTGTCTCCGCGCGGCACCTAGCGAATACGCAGCGCCCACCGCCTTGGGCAAGTGGCTAGCGATAGTCGAGGTCTGCGGTGGGATCGTCAACGCTTTGGACCCCAGTACCTTATGCCGCCCGCCCGAGGTCGGATCCTCTTTCGAACAGGCAAAACTCAGCAGCATGTCCCACGCGATCTGCTGGCCCGGCACCTGCTCAGCCCGCGCGATCTGGAACGCCGCGTCCCGGTAGTGAAGAAAGGCGATATCGGTCGGGCGCAAGGCATGCGCCACGGCGGCCATCCCTTCGTGGCCGGATGATCCGATGGTGTAAAACCCCTGCCCCGCCTTCTGCATGGCCCGGCTGGTCCTGTCCAACGCTCGGCTAAGGACCTGTGACCGGAAAAGCGACACCCCATCGGTATTGCTCAGACCCTGCCGCGGCTTTGCTCCGTCGGGAAAGTCGCGATTGGCGACCCGGGTCAGGAAATTCTCGTGAACGATCTGGGCGCGGTCCATTGGGTGTCTTCCGGTCTTATTGGTTACAACTTGTCGGTAGCGTCCGCGATACGGCGCATACCTTCTTGCAGGCTTTCAGTGGCATAGGCAAAAGAAAGCCGCAAATGCCCCGGCATCCCAAACGCACGCCCTGGCACCAGCGCCACACCCGCCTCATCCAGCAGAAAGCGACAGAATTCATGGTCTGTGGCCATTTTCGCATGAGTTTTGGGAAAGACGTAAAACGCGCCATCCGGCACGGCACATTCCAGACCAGCGGCGTTTAGCCCTTCGGCGACCAAATCGCGGCGCGCTCGCATTGCCCGACGGCGTTCTGCCAGCAAGCCTTGCGGCCCGGTGATGGCCTCCAATGCTGCAGCCTGGGCAATCGAACACGCCCCCGACGTGATTTGCCCCTGCACAGCCACCATCGCCTTGATCAACTCAGCAGGGCCAATTCCCCACCCGATGCGCCAGCCTGTCATGGAATAGGCCTTGGACACGCCGTTTACGATCAACGTTCGTTCCGCTAATTCGGGAACGGCCTGCACAAAGGGCGTGAAAGGCACAAAAGACAGGTGTTGATAAATCTCGTCAGAAATCACCCAGACTTGAGGATAGTTTTGCAATACCGCGCCCAGCGCCTGCAATTCCGCCTTGGAATAGACCGCGCCAGTTGGATTGGACGGGGAATTCAGCAGCAGCCAACGCGAGCGCGGGGTGATCGCGGCTTCCAATTGATCCGGCGTCAGTTTGAATTTCTGCGTCGCCGGACAGCTGACGACTACGGGGACACCGCCACCCAAACTGACCATATCCGCATAGCTTGTCCAGAATGGCGCAGCCATAATCACTTCATCGCCGGGGTTCAGAGTTGCCATCATTGCGCAGGACAAAACCTGCTTGGCACCCGTCGAAACGACTACGTTCTCGGGATGCGCGCCAGCCTCAGTCGCGATCGCTGATCGCAAAGTGGGCGTTCCTGCCGTTGCGGGGTATCGCGTCTGCCCGTCAATAGCTGCGCGGTGGGCCGCCTCAACAACATGCGACGGCGTTGGGAAATCAGGCTCGCCAGTGCTGAGCGCAATCACGTCGACACCCTGCGCCCGAAGGCGCGCGGCCTGTTCGGAAATGCGAACGATCTCTGACAGCTCAATACCGTCCAGCCGGTCGGCGGGCTGAAACTCTTGAATACTGGTCGTTAGGGTCATTGATCCACATCCACATTGGATTCCACGCCTCTGTATCGGGCTGGTGCACGGCAATTGCCAGTGATATTCCGTGTGAAAGGTATGAGGATTTGTAATATGATTGCGCCCCGTCGGTTTCTACCCTCGATCCCCTCACTTCTGGCACTGGAGGCGGTTGATCGCCTCGGCAGTGCCTCGGCTGCAGCCGAGGAGCTGTCATTGACCCAAAGCGCGATCAGCCGACAGTTGAAGTCCATGGAGGACCAACTGGGCGTTGCGCTCATTCAGCGAAACCAGATGCGATTGCACCTGACCCCCGCCGCGAAAGATTATGTTCAGGTGGCGCGCACAGCGCTAAACCAAATTGCGCAAGCGTCACTGAAACTGAAGGCCAACCCAACAGGCGGGTCGCTGAACCTGTCCATCCTGCCCGCCTTTGGAATGCACTGGCTGGCGCCGCGCCTGCAGGATTTTGCCCGTCGCCACCCCGAAGTGACCGTGAACCTGAGCACATGCCTCAAGCCGTTTGATTTCGAGACCGAACATTTTGATGCCGCCATCCACTTCGGCCAAAAGAACTGGCCGGGCGTCAACTACCTGCCGATCATGCGTGAAGATGTGGTTCCGGTCTGCGCGCAGGACCTGTTGCCCGATCAGGAGCAGGACTTGGGCTGGCTGATGACGGCCCCATTGCTACATCTAGAGACTCGACCGGACGCTTGGGAGCGATGGTTTGCGGCACAAGGGCGTGACGTATCAGGGATGCGGGGAATGCTGTTCGATCAGTTCTCGACCATGGTGCAGGCCACGATTCACGGGCTGGGAGCGGCGCTATTGCCCAGCTATCTGATCGAAGACGAACTGAAAACCAAAAGATTGGTTCCAGCATGGAAAGGGCCCCATATCAGCCTTGGGCAATTCTTTCTGGTCTGGCCACAGACTCGACCGGAATCCGAACCGCTACGGTCATTTCGGATATGGCTGCAAGGTCAGGTTGGCCCATTCTGATCCAAAACTGCGCAGCCTCCGGCTTTGCGTCCTGCGGACAGCAGAGGGGTCGGGCAGGTGCGGGCTGCGCCCGCACCTGCCCGACCCAACGGGATGAGACGTTTTCCAGAAACGTTGGCGACAGGCGGGAGCCCTTTGGGTGCGTTACTTGTCCAGAGAACGGGCGATCAGTTCCTTCATGATCTCATTGGTGCCGCCGTAGATCATCTGCACCCGCGCATCCGCATAAAGCCGGGCGATCGGGTATTCCATCATGAACCCGTAACCACCGAACAACTGAAGGCATTCGTGCATGATCTCGTTCTGCACTTCTGAACCCCAGTATTTCACCATAGAAGCCGTCGCCGCATCTAATGTGCCAGCCTCGAGTTGTGCGATGCAGTCATTGACGAAGCTGCGCAGAACTTCGGCTTTGGTTTTGCACTCGGCCAGTTTGAAACGCGTGTTCTGAAAGTCCATAACGCGCTGGCCAAAAGCCTTGCGTTCCTGCGTATAACGCACTGTCTCGGCAATTGCGAAGTCGATCGCGCCCAACGCCATGATACCGATGGTCAGGCGTTCCCAGGGCAGTTGCTTCATCATCTGATAGAAGCCCTGACCTTCCTCAGGTCCGATCAGGTTCGTCATCGGAACCTTGACGTCTTCAAAGAACAGCTCGGCCGTATCGTTGGCCTTCATCCCCAGTTTCTTGAGGTTACGGCCCCGGCGAAATCCTTCTGCGCCTTCGGTTTCTACTGCGATCAGCGATACGCCCTTAGATCCTTGCGATTTATCCGTCTTTGCGGCCACCAGGATCAAATCGGCGGATTGTCCGTTGGTGATAAAGATCTTGGATCCGTTCAGGCGATAGGAATTTCCGTCCTTGTCTGCGGTGGTGCGAACGGACTGAACGTCCGAACCTGTTCCCGGCTCAGTCATAGCCAAAGCGCCAACCATTTCACCGGATGCCAAACGAGGCAGCCATTTGTGTTTTTGATCCTCGCTGCCATAGGCGTTCAGGTAATGGACAACAATCGACTGAATTCCAAAACCCCAACCCGAGTCACCGCGTGCGGCTTGCCCGTACATCGTGACCGCGTCAAATCCAATCCCGCCGCCTACGCCACCATATTCCTCGGCAATAGCGCCGGCCATCAAACCCATATCCCCGGCCTTGTTCCAGAATTCGCGATCGACCATGCCGTTTTGGTTCCAGCGTTCGATATTGGGTACAAGTTCGTCGTCCATGAACCGGTTTGCCATTTCGGCAAACATCTGATGTTCGTCAGTGACCCAGTTGGCGGTTGGCTTGAATAGCGACATGTAGGTTTCTCCCAAATCGAATTTCGATAAGGGTAGCGTTGGGCATCGCGCAAACCAACCCATCCACCGGATTGCTACGCAACGTCTTTTTCGCACAAGACCTTACGTTCACAGGTTTAAACCCGGTCAAGCCAGGGCATTGTCCAGCAGAACCAGTGCCGCTGCCTTTGCATCTCGCGCTGGATCGCAGCTTTTTACCAGGACGGCCGTTACGATTGCGCCCTCTTGCAAGAGCAGCAGCTGGCATCCCAATGCAACGGGATTACGTGCGCCTGCCTTGCGGGCCAAATCGGTTAGAAACTCGAGCATCAGATGCTTGTGTTCGGCTGCTTGCACATGGATTGGGTGATCTTGTTCCTGATACTCTGCGCCCGCTTTGATGAACATGCATCCGCGAAAGCTGTCCTCCTGGAACCATTCGCCCAGCGCATCGAAACTGGCGATCAACCGTTCGGCAGGCGTATCGGCAAGTGCATCAATCCGTGCCATGAACCATTCGCGAAAATTATCGTTTCGCAGCCGCAGCGCCGCCAGGATCAGCTCTTCCTTGGTACGGAAATGTTTGTACATCGACGTTTTGGACACGCCCGTCTCTACCACCAACTTGTCCATGCCGGTGGCGTGAAATCCGTCACGATAGAAGACCTGCAATGCCTTGCGGACCAGCTCGTCACGTTTGTTCGGGCGCATCTGTCAGCTCCTGTATGTACTGATCGGTACATAAAGCACCGCAGCGATGGCTGCAACAGACACAGCCTAAACTGCTGTTTTCACTTACTCCCCTTAGGAGACTCAAATGCACGGTCAAATAAATCCAACTCAACACTTGAAAAAGGTTACCGATCTGTACACATTTAAGACATAGCGTACCGATCAGTAAACTCAGGAACGAACATATGAGACCCCGCACCAGACCTCTCTCGCACCAGTACATCCCCCTTCTTTTGACCATCGCCTTGATGGCGGCTTCTCTGACCTGAAAGACCCGCGCATGAACCGTCCTCCTCTACCCCCGTTCACCTTGGAAACCGCAACGCAAAAAGTGCGATTGGCGGAAAACGCCTGGAACAGCCGTGATGCGGACGTCGTGACCCCGGCCTATACCGAAGACAGCCAGTGGAGAAATCGGGCAGAATTCCTAAGCGGTCATGCAGACATCCATGCCTTTCTGACACGCAAGTGGCACAAGGAACTGGACTATCGGTTGATCAAAGAGCTATGGGCCTTTTCCGGTGACCGCATTGCGGTTCGTTATGCTTATGAATGGCGTGACGACAGCGGTCAGTGGTTTCGGTCTTATGGCAACGAAAACTGGCAATTTGCCGAAGATGGTCGAATGGCCGAACGCCACGCATCGCTGAACGACCTGCCGATTACGGAAACCGAACGTCTGTTTTTCTGGCCGCAAGGCCCTCGCCCCGACGATCACCCCAGCCTGTCCGATCTGGGACTTTGAAAGGACATCTCATGCCTCGCGCCTTTTCCGAACTGACCTTCACCCCTGCCGTCCGCGCCCATCAGGAACGGATGGGGTCTGCCAAGACCTATGCCAAATTCATCGAAAGTGGCCCGCAGCAAGGCCACGAAATCGGCGAGCCTGAAAAGGCCTTTATCGAAGCGCGGGACGGGTTCTATCAGTCCACCGTGTCCGAAACGGGTTGGCCATATGTGCAATACCGCGGCGGACCGACCGGGTTTCTCAAAGTTCTGGGACCGCAGACAATCGGTTATGCCGACTTTTCGGGCAACAAACAGTATATCTCGCGCGGCAACCTGGATGGAAATGACCGGGTTGCAATGATCCTGATGGATTACGCCAATCGGCGGCGCCTGAAAATCCTTGGCCGGGTCGCGTTCACCGAGGGCGAAGATGCCACGACCAGCCTATATCCTGACGGTGCCGATGCCCCGGCTGAACGCGCCGTGATCATCCGGGTCGAAGCGCTGGACTGGAACTGCCCGCGCCACATCACGCCCCGCTTTACCGAGGCCGAGCTTCGCCCACATCTGAATTCGCTAGGGCAGCAATTGGCGCAACTTCAGGCCGAAAATGACAGGTTGAAGCAAGAGCTGGCAAAACAGTCCTGACCCAACAGCGCCTGATGAACCTCTCGAACCAGGACTTTGCCCATGTCGCGATCTTCATTGAATATGGCCGGTTTCATTCTTGTAGGCATTGCGCTGACCACGGCCGCAATGTCTCTTGCGTTCTTTGCCTCCCCCGAGGCCGTCAGATCGCCGCCACCGGATACCTACAACTCCCTCTTGCTAGAAATGTTTGCGAACAGGTGACGCCAACGCGCGGGTTGAAAAAAAGAAAATCCGCGATACCTCTTGACCTTCCCGTGACTGGAACCCCCATTTGGAGGGCAGATAACACATCGGGACGAGTCGCATGGCTACGCCGCAAACAACACAACTTAAAATCTCGGGCATGTCCTGCGCGTCCTGCGTGGGGCGTGTAGAAGCCGCATTGCAATCGGTGCCAGAAGTGACCGACGCCTCGGTCAACTTTGCGACCGAAACGGCGCAGGTCACACATACCGGGCCGATCAACGCACTGACTGACGCCCTGAGCAATGCCGGGTACCCGGCGGCCAGCAAGCAGACGACCCTGAAAATTGGCGGGATGACCTGCGCCTCGTGCGTGGCAAAGATCGAGAACGCGCTGACCGCTGATCCTGCGGTCGTCGACGCACAAGTCAATCTTGCGACCGAAACCGCTGTGGTCACGTTTATCGACGGGGCCACCGACCCGCAAAAGCTGGCCAGTTTGTCTGAGGCAGCGGGATACCCTGCGCGCGTGGCAGACAGCATGACGGCTGACCAAACAGACCACACGAAATCCGACGAAGCGCATGCGCTGACCCGCACGACGATCTTCGCAGCGGTATTGGCTCTGCCTGTATTCATTCTGGAAATGGGCGGGCATATGATCCCGGCCTTCCACCATTGGGTCCAGGCCACAATCGGCACGCAAACCAGCCACCTCATCCAGTTCGCACTGACCTCGGCCATACTAATTGGCCCCGGGCGCGTGTTCTATGCCAAGGGGATCCCGTCACTGATGCGCGGATCGCCCGATATGAACGCGCTGGTCGCCTTGGGAACGGGGGCCGCCTATTTGTTTTCCGTCACCGCAACCTTCGCCCCGCAGATCCTGCCGCAGGGTAGCGCCAATGTGTATTTCGAGGCCGCCTCTGTCATCGTGGTTCTCATACTGCTGGGCAGGGTCATGGAAGCGCGCGCCAAAGGCAGGACCGGGGCCGCGATCCGCAAGCTGGTTGGGCTGCAGCCCAAAACAGCGCGGGTCGAACAGGACGGAAATTTCATTGATCGCCCCATCGCCGACATAACAGTAGGCAATACCCTGCAGATCCGCCCGGGCGAACGAGTTCCCGTAGATGCCGAGGTTCTGGACGGCACCTCTTATGTGGATGAAAGCATGATCACGGGCGAACCGGTGCCGGTGGGCAAGTCGCCATCGGATCAGGTCGTTGGCGGTACGGTGAATGGCACCGGAGCGCTACGGGTACGCGCAACGCGCGTTGGTGCCGATACGGTACTGGCGCAGGTCATCCACATGGTCGAACAGGCGCAGGGGGCGAAGCTGCCGATCCAAGGGCTGGTCGACCGGATTACTGGGCGATTTGTGCCCGTTGTGATGGCTGTTGCGCTGCTGACGATCGCCATTTGGATGTTCGTCGGCCCGGAACCGGCATTGCCATTGGCGCTGGTCGCCGGCGTCTCGGTTCTGATTATCGCCTGCCCTTGCGCCATGGGCCTTGCGACACCAACCTCAATTATGGTCGGCACCGGCCGCGCGGCAGAATTGGGTGTGCTGTTCCGCAAAGGCGATGCGTTGCAGCAGTTGCAGCAAGCCAAGGTGGTCGCACTGGACAAGACCGGAACACTCACGTTGGGCCGGCCGGAACTGGAGAGTGTTACGACTGCAAACGGCTTTGACCGCGACAGTGTTCTGCGTTTGGCGGCCGCCGTCGAGGCAAGGTCAGAGCATCCCGTTGCCACTGCCATCACTCGTGCCGGACCATCTGAATTGCCCAAGGTATCAGAATTTGAGTCTCTCACGGGGCTGGGAGTTCGAGCTGTGGTCGAGGGGCATAAGTTGCTGATCGGTTCGGCCAGATTGATGGAGCAGAACGACATAACCGTCACGGACCTGATGGCCGAGGCCAACCAGCGCGCCGAAGAGGGCGCAACCCCTTTGTTTGTTGCCATCGACGGTCAGGCGGCGGCGATGCTTGCGGTCGCGGACCCGATCAAGCCCGGCACTGTGCAGGCGCTTGGGCGGTTGCACGAAATGGGGCTAACCTTGGCGATGGTGACAGGCGACAACGCCCGGACGGCGCAGGCTCTGGCGGACAAGCTGGGCATTGATCATGTCACGGCCGAAGTGCTGCCCGATGGTAAGCTTGCCGCGATCAATGCGCTGCGCGACACGTTCGGCGCACTGGCCTTTGTCGGGGATGGCATCAACGATGCCCCGGCGTTGGCTTCGGCGGATATCGGTATCGCCATCGGAACCGGCACCGATGTAGCGATTGAAACTGCGGATGTGGTGCTGATGTCGGGCGATCTGCGCGGCGTCGCAAACGCGGTCGAGATCAGCCTCAGAACCATGCGCAACATCAAGCAGAACCTCGGTTGGGCGTTTGGCTACAACATCTTGCTCATTCCGGTTGCCGCAGGTGTTCTTTACCCCTTTGGCGGCCATCTGCTGTCCCCCGCCCTCGCGGCTGGGGCCATGGCATTGTCCAGTGTTTTCGTGGTCTCGAATGCACTGCGTTTGCGGCGCGTCCGGGCCAGCCTGCCTGACACCCCGCAAGGCCATGCAACGCAAACGGTGACCTCATGAATATCGGCGATGTTTCAAACCAGACCGGCCTACCCGCCAAGACGATCCGGTATTACGAAGATATCGGCCTGGTAAAGCCCCTGCGCGATGACAACGGATACCGCAGATTTCGCAGTCAGGACGTGCACAAACTGAATTTTCTGGGCCGCGCGCGCGCCTTAGGATTCACGATCGAGGATTGCCGGACGCTGATGGCATTGTACGAGGACGAAACCCGTGCCAGCGCCGATGTCAAAAAGGTGGCCCGCGCGCATATGGCTCAGATCGAAGCCAAGATCGCTGACCTGAACGCCATGCGGGACACTCTGAGCCATCTGATCGACGCTTGCGCAGGGAACGACAGACCCGATTGCCCGATCCTACAGGATTTGGGCGGCAAAGCGTGACGCGGGGTTGCCCTTTGGACGCAGCTTTGCTTTGTCTCTGCTAAACAATCCGGCCCGCTGAAAAAGACGGGTACCGGACAGCAGAGAGGATCTCCAAATGGCAAAAGTCGCGTTTCTGGGTCTGGGCGTCATGGGATACCCCATGGCCGGTCACTTGCAGGCCGCAGGTCATGAGGTGACCGTTTACAACCGCACCGCCACTAAGGCCGAAGCTTGGGTCGCCCAACATGGTGGCGCCATGGCGACAACGCCCCGAGAGGCCGCGCAGGGTGCAGATTTCGTCATGGCCTGTGTCGGTAATGACGACGATCTACGGATGGTTTGTACAGGTGAAGACGGCGCATTCAGCGGCATGTCCAATGGGGCGACCTTTGTTGATCACACCACTGTTTCGGCCGTGGTGACACGCGAGTTGTACGAAGTTGGGCAAACAAAAGGCATCGCTTTTGTGGACGCTCCGATCTCGGGCGGTCAGGCAGGGGCAGAAAACGCGGCTCTGTCGATTATGTGCGGTGGGGATCAGGCGGCGTATGACGCGGCTGAACCGATTATGCAGGTCTATTCCAAGATATGCCGTCGTATCGGCGACAGCGGTGCAGGTCAGATGACCAAGATGTGCAACCAGATCGCTATTGCCGGTCTGGTGCAGGGCCTCAGCGAAGCGCTGCACTTTGCCGAGAAGGCGGGCCTTGATGGCCGCGCAGTTGTTGAAGTTATCAGTCAGGGCGCGGCAGGCAGTTGGCAGATGGCAAACCGATATGAGACAATGTTGGATGACCATTTCGAACATGGGTTTGCGGTGGACTGGATGCGTAAGGATCTTGGCATCTGTCTGGATACGGCCAATGAAACAGGGGCTTCGCTGCCTGTGACCGCTCTGGTCGATCAGTTTTACAAGGACGTTCAGAAACTGGGCGGCGGACGCTGGGACACATCCTCGCTGATCAAACGCCTGCGCGCGCTGGATTAAAGGACCGTCGCACTGATGACCGAGTTGACCGAATTCTGGGCCCACGCCCTGCGCATCCATTGGGGGCTTGAGGCCAAACTGAACCGGCTGGACGGCGAATATGACCTCAACTTTCTGGTCAAGGCAACCAATGGTCAGGACTACGTACTGAAAGTCATGCGCGCGGGTTGCGAGGCAGAGTTCATTGACCTGCAGATCAAGGCGCTGAAACACGTGGACGCCGAGGCACCGGGACTGCCCTTTCCCAGTGTTTTTCCGGATATCAACGGTGCGCTGCTGCCGGAAATCTCTGATCAAGATGGGCAGCCCCGACTGGTTTGGTTGCTCGAATGCCTGCCCGGCCAATGCTATGCCAAGGCTGCGCCGAAATCCGAAGAACTGATCCTGAAACTGGGCCGCATTCTGGGGGCAACCGACCGGGCAATGGAACGGTTTAACCATGACGGGCTGCACCGCACGGAATTCAAATGGGATCTGACACAAGCGGGCTGGATTTCGGACAAGCTGGACGCCATTGCCGATCCTGCACGGCGGGCGATGTTGTCAGAGATTTGCGTTGAATTCGATGCCATCTCGGGCCTTCTGGCTGGATTGTCAAAACAAGCCATCCACAATGATGCCAACGACTACAACATATTGGTCGACGGTGAACTGGGTCAGCGGCAAACCGTCTCTGGCTTGATCGATCTTGGTGATATGTGCGCCGCACCGCGTATCTGCGATCTGGCAATTGCCGGGGCGTATATCGTTCTGGACCACCCAAAACCCGAGCGGGCATTGACGGCGTTGGTGCGTGGTTATCACGCCGCCAATCGCCTGCGTGCTGACGAGGTCGATCTGATCTGGCCGCTGCTGCGGATGCGGCTGGCCGTGTCCGTGGTCAACTCGACCTTGATGGCCGCGGACAATCCGGACGATCCTTATGTAACTATCAGTCAGGCCCCTGCGTGGCGCTTCCTAGAGAACGATACGATGAATGGCGGCTTGATGTCCGCCCGGCTGCGCGCGGCCTGCGGGTTGCCGGTGACCGACGGGGCCGAACGCATCCACGCCTATCTGTCCGAGCATCGCGGACAATTCGCGCAGATGTTCGAGCAGGACCTGAGCGATGTTCCGATGGGATCGCTGTCGGTTGAAAACTCGACCTGGCCCCAGAACCCGTTCCACATGCCGCTAGACGAAGCCGCGCGCGTGGGCGAAGAGTTCGGAGAAGGCCTTTGGCTGGGTTACTACAACGAACCGCGCCTGATCTATGCCGAGCCGGCGTTCCGCAAAGGACCGTGGAAGGCCTCTGACAGGCGAACGGTGCATTTGGCCGTAGACGTATTCGCCCCTGACGGAACTGTTTTGCATGCACCGATGAGTGGCCGGATCGAGGCAGTCGAAAACCGCGATACGCATCTGGATTATGGCGGCGTAGTGATCCTGCACCATGAAACACCCGAGGGTGATCCGTTCTATACGCTCTACGGTCATCTCGACCCCGAGGTCTGTGACCGGCTGAAACCGGGCGATCCGGTCGCGCAGGGTGCGGCCTTTGCACGGCTGGGGGACGCCACGCAGAATGGCGGCTGGGCCCCGCATGTGCATTTCCAACTGGCCCTGACAACTGACGGGATGCAGAACGACTGGCCCGGTGTCGGCGACCCAGACGAGATGGAGTTGTGGCACGCCGTTTGTCCCAACCCGGCAGCGCTATTGAACCTGCCGGACGAAAAAGTGTTCTATCGCCCAACCGACAAGCAGGCGATCCTGCAAGGTCGGCATGACCATTTCGGTGGCAACCTATCCCTGACCTACGATGATCCGGTCATGCTGGTGCGCGGGTGGAAGCATCATCTGTTCGACGAATGGGGCCGTCCTTATCTGGACGCCTATAATAACGTCCCCCATGTGGGCCACGCGCATCCGCGCATTCAATCGGTGGCGGCGGATCAGTTGAAGCGGATGAATTCGAACACTCGCTACCTGCACCCGGCGCAAACAGCCTTTGCTGACAAAATCCTGTCCAAGCTACCGGATCATTTCGAGGTGTGCTTTTTCGTCAACTCGGGCACCGAGGCCAACGAGCTAGCCTTGCGTCTGGCGCGCGCGCATACCGGGGCCAAAGGCATCGTAACGCCTGACCACGGGTACCACGGCAATACGAATGCGGCGGTGGCGATCTCTGCCTACAAGTTCAACAAACCGGGCGGGATTGGTCAGGCCGATTGGGTCGAACTGGTCGAGGTTGCAGACGACTTCCGGGGCTCATTCAAGCGCGATGATCCTGACCGGGTACGGAAATTCGCCGATCTTGTGGATCCGGCTATTGCCGCGCTACAGGATAAAGGCCAAGGGTTGGCCGGCTTCATCGCCGAGACCTTCCCTTCGGTTGGCGGCCAGATCATCCCACCCAAAGGGTATCTGCCAGCCGTCTACAAAAAAATCCGCGCGGCCGGCGGGGTTTGTATCGCTGATGAGGTACAGACGGGTCTCGGTCGCCTTGGTGACTACTATTTCGGCTTTGAACACCAGGGTGCGTTGCCGGATATCGTTGTCATGGGCAAACCCATCGGAAACGGGCATCCGTTGGGCGTACTGGTCACGACCAAAGCCATCGCCGACAGTTTCAACAACGGGATCGAGTTCTTTTCGACTTTTGGCGGTTCAACCTTGTCCTGCCGGATCGGCAAAGAGGTGCTGGACATCGTCGATGACGAAGGCCTTCAGGACAACGCACGTGTCATGGGTGGGCAGCTGATGGATGGGCTCCGACAGATCGAGGCTGATTTCACCTGTGTCGGTGACGTGCGCGGCATGGGCTTGTTTCTTGGTGTGGAGCTGATCAATCCAGACGGATCCGAGGGCACCGAAATCTGCAGTTACGTCAAGAACCGGATGCGCGATCACCGTATCCTGATCGGCAGCGAAGGACCCAAGGACAACATCCTGAAAGTCCGCCCTCCTTTAACCATCGAGGCGGAAGACGTCGACATGATCCTTTGGACCCTGCGCGAGGTTTTGTCCGAAGTCGGTGACTTTGCCCCTGCCCCGACTTGCGATCATGATCATCATCACGCGGGCTGCGGGTGCTGCTGAAACAACAAAACCCCGGCTCGCCAGAGTCGGGGTTTTGAAGCCGCCTGCCGCTTAATGCAGCACGGCCGAGGGGGTTTTGTGCCCGGTTGTCGGCAAGGGTACTGACGCAGTCATCCGGCGCAGCACCATACCCATCTCTTCGGACAGTGACGCCAGTGCCGGGGCAAAGTCTGGTCGAACGATCAGCGTTGCCATCATCATCGCGTCTTCACGCGCCCCTTCCGAGGCGGCAGCAATCATCTGGGCGAAACAGTTTTCATCTGCACCAAGGCAGGAACAGCCAAGACCATGCCGCACCAACGGGCGACGGCCGTGATGGGCACACAGCCCGCACAAACGATCCAGCGTCATCATTGCAGCCCGCCCCTGATCCAGACCAAGAGCGATCTCGAAATCGCTTGCAGCATCCGAACGGGCCTCGGGACTTTCGCTCCACAATCGCAGATACATCACAGCACCGGCTTCGATTGGGCTGAGGTCGGACAGACGCCCAACCGCAGCGCCACCGCGCGAGGAATTTGTGCTCATTTTGTCAGGATCAACTTGCCGGCGCGCGTGATACGCAAGGTATATAGTTGATCGCCCAGTTCGATATGGGCCAGGTTACCACCCTTGGTCAGATCTTCGGCCTTATGTGCCGGAAGCATGGACACCGCATAGGACTGGCTGGGATTCGGGGTCTGCACATTCATCAGGACAACTCCAGTAGGTTCTCGGGCGAAGGGCCTTAATTTGTTCGCGCTTTCAACAATATGGCTGACCCGAACTGGGTTGGCTGAGGGGGTCTTTCCGTTAATCTGATTAATTTAGTCAGGTATGTCAACCCTATTCGATGGAAACCGCGGATGTGGGGTGATTGCGCAAGGATTTTATGCAGGTTAGGTCTGGCTCACGCGCATTTACCGACGGGGAAACCGATGACCGCAACAATCATGTTCGACCTGGACGGAACGCTGGTGGATAGTCTTCCGGACATTGCAGCGGCCGCCAACCGGACATTGCTAGATATCGGCATCGACCCGTTGTCGGAAAGCACGATCAAACAATTTGTGGGCAACGGCCTGCCAAAACTGGTCGAACGCATGATCCGCCATCACGACCTGCCGATCGAGCAGCATAGCGAATTGACCAAACTCACACTCGCCCATTACTCTGCCGCCTCCAGCGACAAAACGATCCCTTACCCAGGCGTCCCGCAAGCTCTGACGCAACTGCGCGAAATGGGCTGCGTTCTGGGCGTATGCACAAACAAACCTGAGGCACCCGCACGTCATATTCTGGACGCACTGGATCTGGCGCATCACTTCGAAACAGTGTTTGGCGGCGACACACTACCCGTTCGCAAACCAGACCCCGTGCACCTTGAGGCAAGCTTCAACGCGGTCGCCAACGCTGGACCCCGGCTCTATGTCGGAGACAGCGAAGTGGATGCCGAAACTGCGCGCCGTGCAAACGTGCCCTTTCTTTTGTTTTCGGAAGGCTACCGAAAAACTCCGGTGGAAGAGATCCCACACAGGTTGAGCTACGATGACACGCATAAACTACCCGCACTCGTCCTGGAGGCATTGCAGGGATAGGGGAGAAATTTGCTGGCAGGGGGATTTGGGTAGGCGGTTGAGGGGCCGGCCGAGGGGGTAAGTAGCCAGCCCCTCATCGGGGAAAAGTGGTATTGTCCGCAGTAACTCTTTGGATGATTTGACCTTAACGAATCGACCTGCCTTCAGGAATTGGGGGTTTCCCGTAGATGGATGTAAATAATTGAAATTTATCCCATTTTTATGGCGAATATTACAAAAAAATCGAAAACAAACGATTTGACACTCGGGTGACCACACGAATCATCCACCTGAGGGGCGACAAACTCTGCTCCAAGCGCCGCTTGCCGCGAAAAAATGGCCAGGTTTTCGTCACAAAACGATCCGCGCCCGCAGGTCGATCAGGGAGACGCTGGATTGCGCCAGATTCAGCATTTGGTCTTCAATGAACTGAAAAGACGGTGTGGTCTGCGGGCCTGGTGAAATCGAGAACCGGTAGAAAGCTTCGAGCCGTGACATGATCCCAGTCAACGCCACGGGCTTCGGCCCGCCTCGGACCCACCCCTTAAAGGTTCGTCTTGCGACCGTAATAGTCGCCCCCGTAGAAACAGAGTGGTCAAAAACGAGGCGGTTCCCTTAGTTGCCCCGGCCCGAAGAAAGAGCATCCATTTGTTTTTTACGAACCACGTGGCAGAAAAGGCCGCCCATAATCTTCGGCACAGCTGCCATCATCGGCGGTATCAGCGTAACCGGGCGCCCAGGAAATACTGTGTCTGGCCTTGTGGGTTTGGTTTGTTCAAAGCCGGCCCTCAAGTCATATCAATCAGCTCTGATAGCTCCGTCTGTCTGAACAAACTACATTTCGATTGGGCCGAGACGGTTATTTGCGCAGATTAATAACTGGTGGCTCGGCTGCCAACTGCTGTTGCAATTTCACGAGCTCTGTCAAATCGAAGGGAACATCGTCGGCCCTAAGTCTCGGCCTTTGAATCTTGTAGTATCTGATGCAGCCCAGCCCCCTACCCTTGCCAAAGCAAACTTGCTTCACGGCAGTGACACATCCCGTTGCCTTTCGTCCCGCGGATCATTTTCCTGCAACACTCTGAAATAGTTTCCTTTGATGGCTCAAGCAGCGTAACCTTAGATAAGTTTTGACGGCACCGGTCTGGGTTTGCAGGCTTGTGACGCAGAAAACCGAGGGAGTGAGCATGCATAAGGTAACTATCGTCGGGGCCGGGATCGCCGGGCTCACCGCAGCTCTTCGTTTGTTGGAGCGGGGATACCACGTCACGCTGTATGAGCAGGACAATTTCATTGGTGGAATGTTGCGGTCCCATAAGGAGCACGACCACGGCGATTATCCGCGCGAACATAGCTATCACATGCTGTGCAATTGGTATTACAACTTCTGGTCGGTCGCAGAAGACCTGGGAATTGAAGACAACTTCACACCACGCGAAGCCTTCAAGTTCCTCTATGACGGTGATCTCGACAACATGCCCGAAATGGTGAACCCCGGCGGCATTCAGGATTTTTACCGCAACCTCACCGGTGGCGCAGCGCCGCCTGCTGAACTCTTCCTGTTCATGTATTCGATGGTCGATCTGCTTTCGATCCCGGACAGTGAAGATGACAAGCTTGACCGGATGTCGTTCAACGGCTGGCTGCGCGGGCGGCCCTATTGCACCGATGTTGTGGCGAAGCTTCATGAGAAGATCTGGCAAACCGTGTGGGCGATTGACAGCTGGCAAGCTTCGGCGCGCAGCTACAAAACCTTCCTGAAGTACGGCAACCGCGTTCCGGTTCCGCAGCTTTGGCTGTTTGATGGGTCCAAGAAAGAAACTCTGATTGATCCCTTCCACAAAAAGCTCGATCAGTTCGGAGACCGGTTTGAGCTCAAGTACCGCCACCGAATTCGCGAAGTGCATCCCAACGCAGACGGCACTCGGATCGAACGGCTGGTGTTTGACAAGGTAACCAAATCGCCATCAGTTAACCCCAAATGGGGGATCGCAAAGAAAGACATCGAAGTGGATGTCTGCGATGAGAATGTGATCATCAGCATCACCCCCGGTGCGATGGCCTCAATGGTAACTGATGATCTCTACAACGCCGATCCGGATCTTGGGCAGCTGAGATACCTGGAGGCCGAGCCGATGGCGTCGGTCGAGCTTTATCTCAAGCGGAAACTGCCCGGCATCCCTTCGGATGTGGTGGTGTTCATGGATACACCCTATGAGATGACGTTCCTCAACTACTCGGCGACGTGGGGCCTCAAAAACACCTTCCTTTATGTGACAGTTTCGGATTTCAAATCGCTTCTGTCTGTAAAACCCGAACGCCGGGACGAAAACCAGAACCTCATTCTAGATCTCAAAAATCCCAAAACCGCAATCGACTATATTCTGCGAGAAATCACTGCCAAGTTAGAGATAACCGAGGCGGATATCGATCTGTTCCAGACTTCGGTCGATACAAATACTGGCGAAGAGCTTTTCGCCAATCTCACCGGCAGCTGGGAACATCGCCCCGAGGTCAACACCAAGTTCGAGAACCTGTTTCTTGCCGGGACTTACGTCAGGAATTTCGCGGATGTCTCGACTGTCGAAGGCGCTTGTGCAACTGGGTTGATCGCGGCCGAAGGCGTACGTCAGGCCGCGCAGAGAGAACCAGACAAAGGCGATGCGGGTAAACCAGTGGAAGTGATCACACCCGATTTTTATCCCAGCCAGATGTTTCAGACCCTCAAGATCGCCTGGGCACCCTATGCCGCCAGTGCAAAAGCTTGGACGCTTGCGGACAAGGCGCTGGGGATTAATAAGCTATGGCCGCCGAAGGACTTCAAGTTTCCGAAGTCGAAATTCACACCGAATCCCGAGGACCTTGGTTCACTGTTTACGGATTGGCTGCCTGCAAGTAAGTGGAACGAAAAGACTTTGGGCCTGGGTCCAATGTTCTGGAACTATACAGAAGACGGCAAGCCCCGTAAAAAGTAACCAAGAATACCTCGCACGAGTAAGAGACGACTGATGACTACTAAATCGATTGCGGCATGGCTGAACGAAATTGGCCTGCCACAATACACCGAACTGTTTGATGAGAACGGCATCGACCTGGACATTCTTGAAGATGTGACCGGCGACCATCTCAGAGAAATGGGTGTCACGGTGCTGGGTCATCGACTCAAGATCAGCAAGGCAATCACCGCGCTGAAACCGGATGCGGCGCAGCCCAGACCCAGCGGTGCCATGACGGGCGAGGAAAGCGCCGAACGGCGACACCTCACCATTATGTTTTGCGATCTGGTCGGCTCGACCGCCCTGTCGGCGCGGCTTGATCCCGAAGACTATCGCGACCTCATGGCGCTGTATCAGGATACGGTCTCGCAATTGGTTAAAGAGGCCAGAGGGCACGTGGCCCAATACCTTGGCGATGGCGTTGTGGTCTATTTTGGCTACCCGGTTGCGCAGGAGGACGCGGCAGAACGCGCGTGCCGCGCGGCTTTGGAAATTGTCGAGGCCGTCGCCGCGTTGGATACTGCAGCCGGTGAACGCCTACAGGTGCGCATTGGCATTGCAACCGGGTTGGTTGTGGCCGGTGATCTTGACCAGAACGGGGTAAACTCAACCTCAGCAGTGGCCGGCGATACGCCCAACCTTGCAGCCAGATTGCAGGGTCTGGCAAAGCCAGGGCAAATTGTCATTGGGAAAAGAACTCAGTCTCTGTTGGGGGATATGTTCGTCTATGAGGCGCTGGAAAACATCCATCTGAAGGGGTTTGAGCCCGGCCAGGTGGCGTGGCGTGTCATATCCACAGCACAGCGCCAGGACCGGTTCGCCGTTACCTCGGCACGGCGGCAGCTTACGCCTCTGGTCGGGCGCACGCCGGAACGAACGCGCCTGATGTCGGCCTGGGAGGACGCCAAATCTAAGAAGGGGAGTGTTTGCCTTGTCTCAGGTGAGGCTGGCATCGGCAAAAGCCGCCTCACGTATGAAGTGGTGGATCAGGCCAAAGGCGAAGGTGCCACCGTTCTTCACCTGCAATCCGCACCCTATTTTGAGAACACGGCCCTGTACCCCATCCGCCGTCAGATCGAAACCGTGCTCGGGTTCAAGGAGGACGATGACAGCGAAGCCCGACTGGACAAGCTGGAAAAACTTGTCGTCGCCGAAGACGATCTAAACGAAGCCCGCGCGCTGATGGCGTCTTTGTTTTCGCTGCCCTGTGACAGGTATCCGCCGCTGAACCTTTCGCCCGAGTTGCAAAAGACCCGCACGATCGACATGCTGATCGAGCAGGTCATCGTTCTGTCCAAGCGGGCACCATTGTTGGTGCATTTTGAAGACCTGCACTGGATCGACCCTACATCGCTGGATTTGTTGACCAAATTTGCGGCCAAACTCGCCGATTGCCAGATCCTGCTGCTTGTGACCTGTAGGCCGGAATTTACTCATGACTGGCAGGTGGATCACCTGGAAACCTGGGAACTGGCGCGCCTCAAGCCTGCCGAAGTCGAAGAGCTGCTGGACAGTATGACAGGATCGGATGCCTTTTCGGCCGAACAGCGCCAGCAATTGCTGGAACGGTCGGATGGCGTACCGCTTTTCGCCGAAGAACTGACCCGCTCTGCGATAGAATCCAGAAACAGCGCGGAATTGGTGCCTGAAACCTTGCAAGACAGTTTGATGGCGCGTCTCGACAAGTTGGGGGCCGCCCGCGAATACGCCCAGATCGGGGCCGTGATCGGCCGGGAATTCGATGTCGACCTGCTGTCTCAGGTGACCGGAACTCCGCTGCCCGAGCTCTCAGACTCGCTTTCGCAACTGGGTGACGCAGACCTCGCATACCCGGACCAAACCGGTCACAGCCTGATGTTCCGCCATGCCTTGATTCAGGAGGCCGCGTACCGGTCCATATTGCGGCGGCGGCGGCAACAATTGCATGGCAAGATTGCCGAAACACTGGAAGAAAAATTCCCCGAACGCTGCAAGTCCGGCCCGGAACAGGTGGCAAACCATTTTGTTGCCGCCGGTCTGGGCGACCGGTCAGTTCCCTATTGGCTGACAGCTGGTAAATCTGCCTGGAGCCGGGCCTCGATGAAGGAGGCACTGGCGCAGCTTAGCAACGGATTGGAATATGTCGGCGAGGTCGACGACCTGGCTGATCGCGCCAAGTTGGAGCTGCAATTGCAGTCAACCATCGGCGTCGTGCACTTTGCGGCGACCAGCTATGCCTCGCCACAGGCACAGACCGCTTTTGAGCGTTCCCGCGAGCTGTTTGTGGATGTTGACGACCCCGACCTGCGCGTTGCGGTTCTTTACGGCATCGGGGCATTTGAAACCATGCGTGGCGATGTAAGCTCGGGGCACGAGACCTTTGCGGCGCTTGCTGACGAGGCGACGCGCAGCGGCAATGCCCGCTATGAAGTCTATTCCGCCTCGATGCAGGCATGGTCCCATTTCAACCGTGGCGACTACGCCGAGTCGGTGCGTTATGGCGAACGGGTGCTGCAGCTTTATGAAGAAGGCATTTGGGACCAGCCGGGGCCGCGCCTGTCGGCCGCAGAGCCCAAAGTGATCTCAGAATGTTTCCGGGCAGCGGCGCTTTGGTCTCTGGGCCGCCCGGATCAGGCGGTGAAGGTCGGCAACGACATCCTTAATTACACCCGGTCGCTGCCAGACCCCTATTCGCTTGTCTATGCTCTGTCCAACGGTGTGATCCGCATTCACGACTGGAACGGTGACTGGAAACAGGTCATGGACCTGACCGAAGAATGCAGCGCGGTTGCCGGAGAATATGGCTACAGGTTCCTGGGTGTCTGGGCATCGTTCTGGCGCGCCCGGGCGATGGCAAAACTCGGTCAACTGGAAGAGGCCGAAAAGATCACGGCCACGGCTGTTGCTGCCTGTAAGAATGCTGGTGTCCATTACCACCGCGTCTGCTTCGAAGCCAATCACGCGCGCTTGCTGCTGGCGCAGGACCGGATCGAGGATGCCGCACGTGTTCTGGACGGGCTAGACCAACCATTGCAAGATGGAGGCGAACTGAACCACGTCCTTGACTTGAGTCTGGTCAAAGGGGAACTGGCGCAGAAACGTGGCGATACCAGTGGCGCAGAGCGACATTATCGCGCTGCATTTGACGCGGCCGAAAGCCGTTCCGCGCTGGCATGGCAACTGCGCGCGGCACTGGGTCTGGCATCTTTGCAGCCCGCGAAAGACGCACAACGCGCGCTTGTCGAACCGCTGGTGGCGCAGTTCGAAGAAGGGTTCGACAGCCAGTATCTGAAAGCGGCACGCGCCTATTTGTGATCAGCGGGCTTCGCCCAAAGCCCGCGTGCGATCCACAAGTGTGATCAGCTTTTTGGGGTTCCGGGCAAATCGATTTGCCTCAGCTATCGCCCTTGCAGCGATCCGGTCCAGTTCGGCCTCGGCTTCTGGCAAAGCGGCGCGAAAGGCCTCGGCCAGCGCGTCGTAATTGCCCGGGTTCGGATCGCGGAACATCTCGGCAATTGCAGGTTCGCGTACAGCTATCGCGGCCGGCAGGGTTAGAATCCCGTCGCGAATGTCCTCTTCACCGCCGCCACCCAGGGCTTCAGTTCCACGCACGTCGGACACGTCATCGCAGGCGTGATACAGGGTGCCCAGCAGACCACCGAAATGGCGCAACCCCTCGCTACGGTCGCCGAGACAAGCAGCGACCTCGAACATCGAACCAGTGTCTTCCTGCGCCAGCTTGCGCCAATCCTCGACCCCGCGCGGCATCGTGCGGCTGTTCCACTGCGCGATCTCGGCCGCGCCAAGCCGGGACATTAGCTCGGACAACAACCCGACCACCTGCGGCTCGGTCGTCATCATCCGATAGCCTTCCGCAACCATGAACCCGGACGTCATCAGCGCCGCAAGTTGCCCAAAGGCCGTGTGCATGGTCGGTTTGCCGCGCCGTTCGTCCGACTGGTCCAGAATGTCGTCCACAACCAGCGTCATGTTATGAAACAGCTCAAGCGTTACGGCTGCCTGTATGGTTTCATCCGTGATCTCCTCGCTGCCGACAGCCGTCTGACAGGCAAAGATGGTCAATGGGCGAAAATACTTTGAGCCGGCCAGAAACTGCTCTTCCAACTGCGGCCGCATCTCCTCGGGTGTAGATTCAACCCACGCGCCGATGGCAGTGCGCAACCGTTCGGTCTCAGACTCAAATCCCAGTTCCGGTATCACCCAATCGGCGCGGGCACCTTCGTTATTCATGGTTTGGATTTTGCATAGCGATGGGGGCCTTCCCGGTCGTCACCCTCGGGGCCGACTGACTTGCGAAGCTCAGCCTCGATTTCCATAAGATCACGTTGCAACAGTTTTGCCTCGCTCAGCGACAGATCCGATATTTCGCGCAACACGGCACGGGCCTTGTCCAGCACGATCAGCTGTCTGGCCTCCAATGACGGGCCATCCGCACTGGGTATGGTTGCTTCGATCGCGTCTGTCCCTTGGGTCGAGACGATGGTCGCAATCTGCTGCCAGTACCGCAAAGCTGAACTGAGCCAACGCGCTTGTGCCTGTGCAAGCAGAAACATCACGTCGGGTTCGACCCGCGCACCCTTTTCGCTGTAGTCCCGCAGCGAGCCTAGAACACCCTCAAGCGCTTCCAGATACATCTCCACCATATCGTCAATCGAGCCGGGGTTCCCAAACTCATTGCGTGATGATCCATCGTCTTGATTCATCTTGCTACTCCATTGCCCGCATCGTCATAAAGTTCTGTAGATTCAGAGTTTTGTTACCGATTGTCACTGTATATTCACACCGCGTTTGGGCATAGGTTGATTTGATTTTCAGTAAAACAAGAAGATCGCCGCGCAATCAAGTACCGAGATATGTTAACCATCTATTAACCTTTGGGATCTGCCGTCGGCGTAAGAAAAAAGCACCCGCCCCGCAGGTTTTGGTTCATATGGCGCGGAAGACGATACGAAACAGAGTCGCCGCGATCTGCCGGGTCGAAGTTCGTGACCATGAGGCTTTGCGTCACCTGCTTCCCACAATGTTTCTGGGTCTCGATGCGACCGACCCTAGCGGTGGTCACCAGATGAAGTGGCCCAACAAAGAGAACATTTGCCGCATGAGATCAGCCGAAGGTTCGATTGGGGACAGCAGGGGTGGAAAAATTGCCCATTATTGACGTTTGCTCAGGCGTCACTTGCCATCAAAATTCCCGTCGTGCCGTGCTGGTCCAAAACGCAATCCCGTGCCTGATTGCTTCATCGTTGAAATCATACGACGGGTTATGAAGCGGCATCGAATTGTTCCCTTCCAATCCGTTGCCCATCAGGATGAAGGCCCCGGGGCGGTGCGCAAGAAACTCTGCAAAATCCTCTGAGAATCCTACCCGACCGTAATCCGCATCAACGCTACCAACATCACGAGCGGCACCCGCGATCATGTCTGTGGCTCTGGCATAGTTCACCAATGGCCGGAAGGAAGTTGAGTAATCAACCTCCGCCTCAGCGCCTTGTGCTGCACATACACCGGCGACTATGGCGCGCATTCTTCGCTCGATATTCTCGGACACATCTCTGGAAAAGCCCCGGCAATCCCCCCGTAGAGTTACGTTGCTAGGCAGAATGTTGCGCGCGCCGTCTGTCAGGAACTCCGTTACGGAAACCACTGCATGCTCGCTCGCCGGAACCGAGCGAGAGACGATCGATTGCAACTGCTGCACAATTGCGGCACCTGTCACAATCGGATCAACGCCTTTTTCCGGCATCGACGCGTGCCCGCCCTGACCCTGAACGCGTATCTCAAAATTATCCTCGAACGCGCAGAATGAGCCCGCTTGAGTGGCAAAGTGACCAAGCTCCATTCCGGGCATGTTGTGAAGGCCAAAGATTGCGGCCATCGGGAAGCGTTCAAACAAACCGTCCGAGATCATCGCGGCTGCCCCGTTTCCGTTCTCTTCGTCCGGCTGAAAGATGAAGTGAATGGTGCGGTCAAAAGACGGGTCCGCCGAAAGCTCCAGCGCGGCACCCAGCAGCATGGTGCTGTGGCCATCATGGCCACATCCATGAAACTTGCCTTCCGTTCCCGAGCGGTACGGCAAGTTGGTGGCCTCGTGTATCGGCAGCGCGTCCATGTCGGCTCGAAAACCGATTGCGGTTTCGTCCGGACCACGGCGCAGGGTGGCCACAATACCCGTGCGGCCTACACCCCGGCTGACTTCAAGTCCCGCGCGTTCCAACTCGGCCGCGATCAGATTCGAGGTCCGGTCAAGGGCGAAGCCTGTTTCAGGGTGGGCATGCAGATCACGGCGAAACGCAACGAGATCAAGCATCGGGAACGTCTCCTTCGGACAGCACGATCAACGGCAATTTAGCCTCGTCCGTCAACAAGGCTGCAAGCCCCGCTGCGCCAGATGGCGTGGTGGAAAAGCCCAGATCGCGCGCGTGTTTTACAGCGTCCAAGGCCTGCAGGTCAGTGACCGTAACCCAGTCGTCGGCGCACCGTTCCAGAATTTCCAAAGCCAACATAGAAGGCGTTTTGCAGTCCAAGCGCCCCATATTGGACACCGGGCCCTCAACCGTTACGATCTGTCCGGCCCGGGCGCTTTCGGCAAGGCAAGGGGCCGCATCAGGTTCGACCACTATGATCTTTGGCTGAACCGCCCAGGTGGACCGGATCATGTAAGCGATCCCCGCAGCCAGCCCACCAACGCCTGCCTGCAAGTAAACGTGGCTGGGCCAATTCCCAGAGCTTTCCAACTCTGTCCGCATTTCTTCGGCGATGACGGTATAGCCTTCCATTACCAACCGCGGAGGTTCGGTATATCCAGGCCAAGATCCATCGGCGAGGTGGATTGCGCCGGACGCCTCGGCGTCGGCTATGGCTGCCGCAACGCTCGCCTCATAATCGTCACCCGATCGGACAACTTCCGCGCCTTTTTCCCGCAGGCGAATTGCAAAATCCTCTGGCACTGTTTCAGCAAGGTGAATGCGGGCCTTTGCGCCAAACAGCCGCGCTCCGGCCGCCACGGCCATGCCATGATTGCCTGCACTGGCACAGACAAAAGTCATCGTGCGTGCGATGGTTTTTACGGAATCATCCAAATAGGCGTTTGCTTCCAAAGGGCGGCCGACGCGCGCTTCTATCAGCTTGGCAACAGCGTAAACGCCTCCGAGCGCTTTGAAAGCGCCCAATCCCATCCTGTTGGTTTCGTCCTTGATCAGAATAGGTCTGTCTTGGAGACTGCGTGTCTCCAACGGACTTGGTTTATAGGCGGGGCATGCAGCCAGTAGAGCCAGCGGTTTTGCGACATCGAGTATCGTTGGATTTTTCATACCGAAAGTTGTACACGCGAAAGGTGATCTATTATGGTCAATGTTTACTAATTTTCGGGAAATTTTCTCGCTAAAAAGGAAATTCTCATGAAACTTGATCAGTTTGACCGAAATCTGCTTCAGTTGATGCAAACCGATGCCAAGATAGGCCTCGAAGCGCTTGCGTCCGAGACAGGCTTGTCCGTGGCCTCTGTTCAGCGGCGGTTAAAGGCGCTCAGAACCTCGGGCGCAATTCTTTCGGAAGTCGCGATCGTTGACCCCAAAAAGCTGGGTGTCGCGATGAGTTTCATCGTTATGGTCGAATTGGAGCGTGAGCGTCAGGATCAGATCGACGCATTCTCACGTCAGGCGCAATCAGAGCCTATGGTACAGCAGTGCTATTACATCACCGGAGACGCCGACTTCTGTCTGGTCTGCACAGCAAAGGATATGGATGATTTTCAGGAACTCACGAAGCGACTGTTCTTCGACAACTCAAACGTCCGTCGCTTTCGCACATCTGTTGTCATGGGGAGAAAGAAAGTCGGTTTGGGCATTCCTGTTCAGGATGTTGGGTTAGAATAATAAGAATCAACATTTGCGTCAGCTACCGCTTCAAAGCGGCCCTTCGAATGGTGGGCAGCAGATGTGTTCATGAACCAGCGCCACGCGTCCTCCGGGTTAGGGCCCAGATTGGGCCCCTCGTTATTTTTCCCAGTGCGGGACCCAATCCCCGTCAAGGCGAAGTGACACGCCAGCATTGTCTTCTTCAAGCTTCACCACATGCAATTCTCCCTTGTCGCCCCCGTATTTTTCGCGGGCCGCTTCGAATTGCGTGCACACCAGCCGTGTGGCCGGGGCGGCGGTGCCGGCGTCGTCGCAGGCCTCAACGATCAGGCCCAGATCCTTTTGGCACAAGTCCAGTGTGAAAGACGGATCATAATGTCCGGCAAAAACGGACGGGGCGTCGTGATGCATGCACCAGCTTTCGCTGGCCCCGATCTTGAGCGCGTCCCAGGCCCGTGACAGATCGACACCTGATTTCACCGCCATGACAAGTGCTTCACCCATGGCTGTCGCGTGGATGGCCCAAAGCTGATTGCTGGCCAGTTTCGTCACGGACCCGCTGCCGCTGGGGCCCATGTAATGAAGCGGACCCATCAGTTCCATCACGGGGCGAATACGCGCGACGGTCGCCTCATCCCCACCTGCAAATTGGGGCATGTTGCCGGTGCGTGCACCATCGACGGCACCTGTGACCGGCGCATCAATCAACTGTACACCGTTTTCAGCAAAGGTGGCTGCAAGCTCGCGCACAAAGGCGGGTTTGTTTGTTGTCATATCCACCCAAACCTGCCCCGCGGACATGGCGGATCGCAGCCCATCGTCGCCGCCTACCACTTGTTCGATTTGTTTTGGTCCAAAGACCATGGTGAACACGATGTCCGCCGCTTGCGCGGCTGCCGCAGGGGTCTCTGCCCACTTCGCCCCAAGCGCCAGGTGCTCTTCTGCCCGGTTCCGATCAAGGTCGCAGACCGTTAGGTCGTGCCCGCCCTTGATCAGGTTCAGGGCTGCCGGGCCGCCCATGGTGCCAAGCCCAATAAATCCAATGCGCATCTTCGCCGTCCTCGGGGTTAGTTATATTGCTTACGCGTTCAGGATGGTGTCGGTCGAACATACCTCACCAAACTCACCCTGCAGATTGGCAAGCGTGACGGAATGGATCTGTTCGGCGCTGTGGGTCACTCCGTCCGGCCCGGTCGCGTCATAAGCCCAGACGGCGTCAGAGGCATAGACCATCTCAAAGCCCAGACTGCTTGCAGAGCGCGCCGCAGACTCGGCACAGTGATTGGCCGTGGCCCCGCAAATGACCACACGCTCAATATTGTCGGCGCGCAGATCAGCTTCGAGCGAAGTTCCGGCGAAGGCGCTGGAGACGTTTTTGATGATCACCGGCTCGTCCCCCTGCGGTGCCGCAAAGGGTTGAACAGCCGCGCCTGGCGCATCCGCATGAAATGGATCGCCCGGGTCAAGCCCGTGGTGATGCACATGGACGATCTTGTCACCGTGCGCGCGAAACCGGCTGAGAAGCCGGCCGATATTGTCGCCTGCCTCGGGGCAAGATCGCACGGCACCGGCGGCATCCTCATGAGCCAGTGCCATTTGCACATCAATGACGAGTAGAGCAGTTTTCATGGCTTGGTCCTTTATGCGTTGATGTTGGAGGCTGCGCGTTCCGCGAGGATATTTTTGACGCGATCACCATAGATCCGGATGTTGATGTCGTCGCTGATCACGCGGCCTTCCTGTTCGTCATAAGTCATGATCGCGGTGACACGGGGGGTCGGCCCTTCGACCTCTGTCACCCCGTGCAATGAATAGCCACCGCGAAACAGGGTAAAAGTACCGGCACCCCGGTCAAACTTCTGCGCATGGGACATATCACCAGCAAGCAAACGATCCACCGCCTCACGGTCTTCGGTTTCGTCGGTGCGCGAGTTCGGCAAGAAGGCAAAATCACCCCCGGTTTCAGCGGCCTGCAACAGCAGCGTCACGGTGCATTCCGTCGTATCATAATGCCAGGCGTGCCAGCTTCCTGGATGCAGGGCGACGACATTCAGCGCCTGAAACTCATCGGCGCAGCGATGCAGCACCTCTTTCTTTTGGACGCGGCGCACAAAGTCCGTCAAACGCGGCGACTGATAAAGCCGCTGAATAAGCGTTTCATTCGGCAACTGATCATCCGCCAATTGCGTTGCCACATGCGTATATTCCTTACGACGCGGATCATCCTTGGGCAGCGACGGGTCAATTGCGCCCTGATAGATGTTGCGTTTGATGGTCAGTACGTCAGCGGTGGGTAGCAAGGCGTTGGATTCATCGGCCAGAGCTGCCAGTGCCCCGGGACGGATGAACCCATCCAGATTGCACCAGCCATGTTCCTCCATCTGGTCCTGACAGGCCTTGAGAAACGCAGCGCCTTCGGCACTTTCCAGATCCGCAATGGGATAGCGCTCCAGATCCACAAGGCTCAAAACCATGTCGGTGGCTGCATCTAGATTGATCTCCGGCATAGATCGCTCCCTTTTGTCTGGTCGACTTCGTCGTCAGTTGCTTTTGTCTAACTGCCGACCGAAATGAAGGAAAATGAAACAATTTGCGCCCATGCACATAAAAAACTTATGAATGGGCAATGAAAAGCAATCTCAACCTGAACTGGCTTCGCACTTTCGAGGCCGCCGCACGCCATTTAAGCTTTACCGCCGCCAGTCGAGAGCTGGGGCTGACACAAACGGCTGTCAGTCAGCACATGAAGGCGCTGGAAGGTCAGCTGGGGCAGAAACTGTTCATTCGCAAGGCCAAAAGCCTGCAACTGACGGAAATCGGCCGGGCCTATTTGATATCGGTCCGGGATTCACTGGAGCACATCGCATTTTCCACAAACGGGCTGTTTGGGCCTGCCTTGGAGACGACGATCGTTGTGCGGGCGTCGGCGGCTATGATCATTTGGCTGGCGCCGCAACTTGCGAGCTTTCAGACAGCCCATCCCGGTATCGGGATCAAACTTGTCACCTCTCTGTGGCAGAGCGGCGAGGAAGGGCATCCCGTGGACATTGACATCCTGCTGGCTCCGCAAACCCATTCCGACACGCGAATGATCAAGCTTTCTGATGAGTTCATCGTGCCGGTTTGCGGTGCGCGCACCGCGCCTAAGATCAAAACACCCGAGGACCTGATGGCGCACGCTGCCATCCACGTTCTGGGGTTTGACGACCATTGGGCGCGGTATCTGTCGGCCCGTGGTCTGCCCAATGCTGATATATCCCCGCGCCTTATCGTCGATACCTCGGTTGCCGCTTGCGAATTGGTGGCCGCGGAATGCGGCTGCACTATCATGATCAACCGGTTCGCGCAGCAGGCCATCGCAAGCGGGCGCCAGATCAGAATTGTCGGTACCCCCGTTGATACAGGTCAGGCCCACTACGTCTTGCAACACAAAACAGGTACGGCGGGATCACACATTTCGATCGCTTTTTGCGAGTGGTTACAAACCCGTTTTTGACGACCACCCTCAAAACGCGAATGCATCCTGGGGATCAAGCGGGACATGACCACGGCCTTGCCAAGCCGTCATTTGCAATGCGCTTGAAGCGGTTAGCCCAATCTGGGGCCAGATCGTGCAAAACAAGCTGTTTGTGTTTTGAGATATTCAATGGATCGCCTCCTGAATTTGCGCCAAGCCTAAACGCGCCTCGCATCATGCGCGGGCCTCATTTGGTTCAAATCGGCCCATCACAGACCCAATTTCCTTTGTGCATCCAGCCCTAGCGACTAGTTTAAAATAATGGAATCCGTAGCCCAACTGACAAACTGGATGATCACTGAAGGGCGCCAATCAGGCGATCCCGTGAAAGTGGTGTCGCATTTCTGCTCGTCCTTGATAAAGGCGGGTGTCCCGCTTTGGCGGGTCAATATTGGCCAGCGCTTCGCCAATCCCCTACTCATCGCTTGGGGTGTGGTTTGGACACCTGATGGAACTGAAAGCTATGACGTCACACATGAGACGATGTTGACCGACGGGTACGTAGGAAGCTCATTTGAGTATATTCTGGAACACCGAAAGCCACTTCACAAAAGTCTACGCCAGCTGGATTCAAAGACAGAGCATTCATCCTACCTGGACTTCGCCGAGCAGGGCGGCACCGACTATTATGCCACCCTGCTTTATTACGGCGACAGATCACTACACGGCTGCACTTTTGTAACCCAAGCACCAGAAGGGTTCTCACCACTGCATCTGAAATTGATCGAGGACGCGCTGCCCGCGCTGTCTTCGGCTTTGGAACCTGTCACAATGCGCAAATCGTCCAAAGGCCTTCTGCGAACCTACCTTGGCGATGGACCCTCGGACAGCGTTTGGAACGGGCGCATCAAACGAGGGGAACGTACAACGCTTGAGGCCGTGGTCATGTTCTCAGATTTGCGCGGCTTTACGGCGCTATCGGACAGCGCACCTGAAGAGGAAGTTTTTGATGCGCTGAGCGGATACTTCGATCTAGTTGTTCAGTCAGTGGAGGAGAATGAAGGCGATGTTCTTAAATTTATGGGTGACGGTATTCTGTCGATTTTCACCATCGCCACACAGGCTGATCGCGCTGAACGATGTCGCAAAGCTTCGTATGCCGCGCAAAGTGTTTTGGCTGGTCTGACCGCCCTCAACTGCAGTCGCGCGGAAGCCGGAAAACCGGCTCTAGACGTTGGTATCGGGATCAACGCAGGGCAAGTCAGTTATGGCAACATCGGCAGCCCCGGAAGACTGGATTTTACTGTACTTGGTGGCGCGGTGAACGTCGCCAGCCGAATTGAGGGTTTGACAAAATCTATTGGCCGAAGAGTTTTGGCAACGTCAGTCGTTGCTGGCGCTTCGAATGATCTGTTTGCTTCTTGCGGGTTTCACGACATTCGTGGCGTTGCGCATCCAATAGAGCTGTTCGCCCTCGTCGAGCAAAAGCTCTGAGGCGCGGCAGCATGCGGAATGACGGCCCCTATAATCAGACCCTGGCTTTTTCGAAGGCCGCCCAAGCGGTCTCAAAAGCGTCAAAATCAAACTCCGGCTGACTGGCTGCATCCAAGACGATGCGTTCTGTCACCAATAGCTTTTGGATTGCGGCTTCTAACTGATCGACGACATCACCGGGTACGACCAACGCGCCATGACGGTCGGCGTGCACCAGTTCACCAGGATTAACTGTCAGACCAAATACGGAAACCGGTGTATCAATCTCGCGGACGTGGACGAAACCGTGGCTTGGCCCGACGGAACCTGCGACGACCGGGAACCCCTTGGGTAAGTCGCCCAAATCCCGCATGACGCCATTGGTTACGACACCGGACATACCAAAACCCTTGTGGACGGATGTATTGATTTCGCCCCAATAGGCTCCGATGCAATCCGGAAAATCCATATCCTCGATCACGGCGACGTACGGGTTAGAGGCTTCGGCCATGTATTTGTAATAGGCCATACGCCGGGTCTTGATGACTTCAGGCGGTTCGGTCGGTGGATTGACTGCCGCGATTTTTGCCGTACGGGCATAGCCGACGATCGAGGGCTCTTCGGGCGCTGAACACAGCATGGTTCCGCGCGTGAAATCATCGAACCCGCGCTTGCCCTGCGCCACCTCAATGGCATTGCAGACGGTGGGGGTATCGACCTTGCGAAGCAGGGACAAAAGGGATGGCGTCATGTGTCCTCCAACCAACGGATCAAGGCCGCTGTGGTTTTTTGGGGTTGTTCCAATGTCGGCAGATGCCCGGCGCCTTCGATGATCTCCAGCGCGCTGTCTGGCAATAGATCGTGCATCAACTGGTGGCGTTCAATGGGGCACAGCCGATCTTCTTGCCCACACAGGACCAAAGCCTTTCCCGTGTAAGCTGTCAGCGTCGCGCTTTGGTCCGGGCGATCCATCAGCGCCTGCGATTGGCGCAAGAACACGTCAGGGCCCAAGTCGGTGGCCATTGCCATGCACAGATCCAGGATAGCCCCCCGGTTAGGCCCGTCGGACAGGTAACTGGGCTTCATCTCGTCCCGCATCACCGACCTCAGCTTGCCGTCGCGAACGGCTGCAATCTGGGGCGCGCGGCGGGCTTTGACCTCTGGCTTTTCAGCCAGTGGATTTGTGTCGAGCAAAGCCAGGCGCGAAACACGTTCCGGGGCCTGACGCAATACTTCCATTGCCACGATACCGCCCATCGACAATCCCGTCAGCGCGAATTCAGCCGGCGCGTTTTGCAGAATGTCATCTGCCATGGCTTGCACGCTGTCGTGCCGCGACAGCGGGAATGTCATCACAGGCATCCTGCCTGACAGTGCGTCGATTTGCGGGCCAAAAAGGCGGGCGTCACACATCATGCCCGGCAAGAAAATCACGGGTATCATGCTGAGGCCAGCTTGGCCCCCTCAGATAGCGCGGCCAACTTGGCGTAGGCGATCTGAGGGTCAACCGCGCCGAAGCCCGCAAAGGTGCCAAAGCCGCAATCGCTGCCTGCTATCACCCGGTCCGCGCCGACGATTCCCGTAAAACGTTCGATCCGTTGGGCCACAAGTTCGGGATGCTCAACGAAATTGGTGGTGGTGTCGACCACCCCGGGGACCAGAACCTTGTCATCTGGTATCTCAGATTTGCGGTCACGGAACACGGTCCACTCGTGGGCGTGACGCGGGTTCGAGGTCTCAAAGAGGACATAGCGCGATTTAGTCGCCATCAGGGTGTTGAACACCTTGTCCATCGCAATGTCGCAGCAATGCGGACCCTCATAGTTGCCCCAGCAGATATGCACCCGAACGCGATCCTGCGGGACGTTCTGAAGCGCGTGGTTCAGCGCCTCGACATGCATATCGGCGATTTCGACGAACACGTCGTCTGAAAGATCTGTGAACAGCATATGGCGCGACAAGGCCAGATCGGGACAATCCAGTTGCAGATCCAGACCTGCGGCCACGATGGTCTCGTACTCCTCTTTCATGGCATCGGCCAGCGCCGCCAGATATGCCTCACGTGTGGGGTAGAAATCGTTCTGCAAAAACAGTGAGATCACGCCCGGGGACGCGGCATTCATGAAACCGCGCTCGACCCCATGCTGCGCCATAGCCGCCTTGAGGTTAGCGATGTCCTTCTCTAACTCACCCTGCCCTTTTGATCGCACCTCGCCGGTGCACATTGGTCGGGCGTATTGCGGCGTGCCGCCGTCATTGGCCAGCCGCTGAAGAAAGCCGGGGAACATCTTCAAATCAGCAGGCGCATTTCGAGGGCTGTCGCCGGAAAACCCGGTGTAGCGGTCCTTGACATAGGTCGCGTAAGAAATCTTCGAAGTCTCACCGTCGCTGACTATATCAACGCCGGCTTCGACCTGTTTGCGCACCGTTTCAGAGACTGCGGCGGTCATGCACGCGTCAAACGCGGCTGCTTCATATGGTTCACCGTTTTCCCTGGCAAAGATAAGATCCACGACGTCCTGTGTTCGGGGCAAAGACCCAACATGTGTGGTTTTAACGGCCATAAAGACCTCCTTACAGTTTTCGTGCCATCAGCACAGTATGGCTTTGCGTTTCGGGGTCTTCGGCCAAAAAGCCGGTCAATTGCAGCCCGTTCTCTTCAAGGCACGTTGCATAACCGGCCGGGGACAACGAGGCGTGATAGACAAGCTCTGATCCGACCGTACCGCTGACTTCCCCAGCGCGTGGGCCTACGGTCAGCATCAGCATTCCACCGTTATGTAAATGGCGTGCCATGCGGGTGATGCAGCCCTTCTGCTCATCTGCCGTCAGGTGAAAAAAGCTGTTCCAGGCGATGATCCCATCGAATTGCTGATCCAGCTCAAAATCCCGCATGTCAGCCATCCGCCAATCCCCGTCCGGCCAGCGTTCTTTGGCGATTTTCAGCATGGCTGCGGAAAAATCGACACCCGTGACGTCAAACCCTTCGGCCATAAACCAGCGCGCAATGGGATCGCCTGTGCCACAGCCCAGATCCAGTACGTGGTCACCCGGTTTGAGGCTGGCCGTGAAGCGCGCCAGCCAGCGCGCCTCGAACAGGGCTTTTGAGCGGCGCATGTCATACTCTGTGGCTTGCCGCTCATATATGGCTTGGGTGTCGTTCGGGTCTGCGCTCATCCTGTCCAGGTCGCTCCTGCCGGTTCATCGGTTGCAGTGATCCGGTACAGGCCCGCCTGCCCGGTCATTGATGGCTGAACGCTATAGGATTCACCGGGCAAAACCAGAGCCGTGTCACCTGTCGAAATTGTGGTTTCGTGCTCGTCGATCGAGATATGCCAGTGACCGCTGGCTGGCATCAGAACCACAGGTTTATCCGCCGCAATCGGTTCGGTCACAGAGGACCCCCGGCCAAGGAAGTCTACCGCAAACCCCGGCTTATCCTTGATCAACCCGCTCTCACCAATCACCTGCGCAGGCTTATTGGCCGACAACGCCATCAGATCCCAATACCGTGCAACATATTTGCCGACGACATCCTCAACCGGAACCTCAGGGTAACCCTTCAACTGCTCTTCGGTCAGCAAGGGCATTGGGTGCACATTATGAGGCAGCTCCTGCCCTTTTTTGGTGTCGTACAGAACGCCATTGTCGCCCAGCATCAGACCATGCGCCTGCGCATCTTCGATGACCTGCGGGGCCCACGTGACGCCCCCTCCCGCGTCGTCTCCGCCCAGGATTGCCATGATCATACCGTAGTCCTGGCCAACGTTTTCAAAACCACGGAAGATGCCGGTCGGGATGTTGAAAATATCACCCTCCTCGGCGATGAACTCACCAGCGGTGCCATAACGGCCCCAGAAAAAGCGCCAGCGTCCTTTGGCAACAAAGAAAACCTCGGCCGTTGTGTGGCTGTGCAGTGAGTTCCGGCATTTCGGCGGCTGACCTGCGGCACCGATGTTGAAGCCGATCTTATCGGTGATGTGCACGTGCTGATCCGGAGATTCCGAGACGCCACCGCCGATGATCGTGAAATTCTCTTTCTGATCGCTGCCCGGCGTATGGGCATCGATAAAGGCGGTTTTACAGGGTTGAAGCTCGCCGTAGCGGACAATGCGGGAAGTGATGGCTGACTTGGTCATGACGTATGATCCGATTTTTTGTTTTCAGGAATGCAAGCTCGTGTGCTCTGGCGGCACAGGCGCTCACTCCCCTGGCGGGCGCAGATTCAGTCGCCGCGCCCGCAGGCTCTGACGAAACATATGGAAACGTCGACATGCTCCGGTTTCACGCAGACCACCTGCAAGGATGCGATATGCGACCGGGCGGGCCACTCAGACCTCACCGCTCTGCAACAGGATCTGTTTCCAGACCGAGGTTTCATCGAACAGAGTATATTCACGGCGCAGCTGCGGCTGCCCCGCAATCAACGCGCCAAACTCGGCGTGACTGATCCCGAGGACATAAACCTGTGCCCCTGTCGGCGCCCCGAACATGCCCCAGCCGTCATGCTTGCCCCAAAGGCTCCAGCGAATTGCTGATCGCGGCGGCATATCCGGGTCGTCGCGCCCGATCTGGTGTTCAATCTTGAATTCAGCATTCGGGAAACTCGCCCGCAGCCCCATCCAGAACCGGTCGACGGCATCCCGGCCGTGCCCCGTGACGCCGCCCACATACTCAGACTGCACCGCACGGTCATATTCAGCCGCGATTGTGCCCATATCGGCACTCATGATCCGGGTCAGGATATCAGCATATCGCTGCCCCCACTCATTATCATTGCCGCGACCCTTGTAGGGACCGGGCTGGTCGATTTCGGGGGTCAGAGGCTTGGTGCAGCTGCCCTTACCGCCCTCGCGCGCAATCAGATCAGCGGCGTATTCTTTCGGGTCCCAGCCCATCTGCCGCACAATCGCGCCCTGATCGCGGATCAACCATTCGTCGTTGATCTGGTTGTCGATGGCGTGGCAGTCGGCCAGAATTCGATAGCATAGTTTTGTACCCGTAGGCTTGCCATAAACCCCCTCGGCCAGATGCGTGGCCGTGGAAAGGATGCGGTGAGAGCTCAGCATGCCCTCTTCCGGCGCGCCCGACCAGATCACATCTTCACCCATCAACTGCCGGTCCGGAAATTCAGCCAGGGTCGCCATTGTCGCGCCGATCACATTCTGATTTCCCAAAACAACCGAACCGGGTGAGCGAACGACGATATCTTCGCTGTAATACTCGTGCAGGGTTGCGATGCCCCGGTCTTCCCAGATCTCTTTGGTAATTCCGATGATATAGTCGGGAAAATCCCGGAACTTGGGATCAAAGCCTTTCATGTTTTCATCCTTTGCGGGGTCCAGCCTTTGGGCAGCCGTGCCGAAGTGCGCACGATCAACGGTCCATCAATCGCGACCTTGCGGGCTGCGGCAACTGCCGGGTTTTCAATATGGTCCAACAAGGCATCAACGGTTTCCGCAACCATCAGGTTGGCGCGTTGACGAATGGTGGTGAGGTTATAGGCAAGCCATCCGGCCTGCGGTACGTCATCGTATCCAACGATAGAAACGTCTTCTGGTATATGCATTCCGAGTTCAAACCGAATGACGTCCATCACGGCAAGCGCCATATGGTCATTGGCGACGAATACCGCGTCGGGTCGTTTTTGCGGTTCAACATCAAACATGCGGCGCGCGGCCAATCGCGCATTTTCGGTCAGGAACTCTCCGATTTCGTAGGCGTACAGATCCTGCCCTGCATCACCGAGAGCGGCGCGAAACCCAGCCTCGCGGTCTCGCTGGGTTGAGGCACCCTGCCAACCGGCAATGTAAGCGATGCGACTGTGGCCTGCGGCAACAAAAAATTCAGCGACCTTGCGACCGCCGGAGTAATTGTCAGAGGTCACCGAGGTGATCCCGTCGATATCCTGACTACGGTTGAACAGTACGACCGGCACACCAGCTTGTTGGCACCGCGTTGCGATATCGGACGACATCGCGACCGAGGCCAGGATCACGCCATCAACCTGATAATCAAGAATTTCCTCCATAACGTCGTCAATGTTTCCGGCGGTTCTGGAGGCCATGAAGATCAGGACGTGATACCCCTGCTCCTGCAACTCGTTCGACAACTTCTCAAGCGCTTCGGGATAGAAATAGTTGTCCAGATAGGCGACGACCAAACCAATGATGCGGCTTTTGCCCGACACCATCGCGCGCGCCAACACATTGGGGCGATAGCCAAGTTCGGTCGCGGCTTTGCGCACCTTTTCTTCCGTCTTCTTGCTGACCGAGGCACCGGGCGTGAAGACGCGGCTAACGGCAGACTGACTTACACCTGCAAGCTGGGCGACCTGAAGTGATGTTACTTTCTCGGCCATCAGTCTGCCGTCCAACCTCCGTCAATCAACATCGAAGTGCCTGTAACCAGCGCTGAGGCGTCCGAAGCGAGGTAACGTACCGCACCCATGATATCCTCGACCTCTCCCACGCGACCCAGTTTGATCTTGTCCATGATCCACGCGGCGCGTTCGGGGTTGTCAAAGGTGGATTGGGTCAGAGGCGTTCGAATGAAAGTCGGGCAGACCGTGTTGATTCGGATGCCCTGCTTGCCCCACTCGATGGCCATTGATTTTACCATCCCTTCAAGCCCGTGCTTGGTGGCACAATAAAGCGCCCGTTCGACCCCTCCAACATGCCCCATTTGGCTGGAGATGTGGATGATCGAACCTGGCCTGTCAGCCTCGATCAAGGCACGAGCGGCATAGGCCGACAGGAAGTAAGCCGAACGCAGATTAACGCCCGTGACAACATCGAAATCCTCAGGCGTTGTCTCAATAGCAGCACTGTGCCGTGCAACCCCGGCCGAATTCACCACGACATCAAAGCTGCGCGTTTCAAAAAGCTGCTTTAGCGCATCCAGATCGCCCTGATCCAGAACCAGCGCCTCGGCCGACCACCCCTCTGCCTGCAGAGCAGCGACAGTTGCATTCAACCGATCTTCGCCTCTGGCCGCACAGACGACATGCGCGCCCGCCTCGGCCAGCGCCACGGCACAGCCCTGCCCAATGCCCGAAGAGGCCCCTGTCACCAGGGCGGTCTTTCCTGTGAGGGAAAACGAAGGGGTGCGCGGCAGTTCAGTCATCAGCTCATTCCATCCGGTATATCAATGCGCCCCATGTTTCGGGCCTTGTTGAATTCCCGCAGACGGGCAAAGACGTCAACGCCTAGCTGGCGATACGCATCCAGAAGATCGACCAACACCCAGTTTTCACGAATACGCCCGTTTTCCAGCCGCCAGAAATCGAGGCTGCGCATGGTGATTTTCTTGCTCGAGGGCGCGATGCCCATCCAACCGTCATCAGTGACGGTCTGGATCATATTGGGCCATCCGGTCACGGCAGCGTATTCGCCATCGCCGAAGAAATGGTAGGTGATGTCCTCGACGTATTTCCCGCGATCCGGCATCCCGTTCAGGAACGGAATCTGGTGCCAGTTGCGGAATCCTGCATAACCTCGTCCAGTACCGATGCCTGAGGGGCCATACCAGTTCATACGGGGATGCCAAAACCGCTCCATCTCCATCACCTCGGGGCCGCCTTGCGACGGGTGTTTCTTGAGGTGCTCCAGCATGTCTATGATGTGTTTACAGGTCTCTTTGCCTTTGACCTCATCGTAGGGCCCAGGCACCAACCCGTCCTGCGTGGCCGGCCCGGGCACATGCCATTCGCGGCCAAGACTGGGGGCCATTGGCCAGGCACTTGCCTGAATCATAACCTCGGGGATATCCCAAAGGGCTTGCATTTCAGCAACTTTGCCGTTTTCGAAACGGTAAAACTCATGAAACCGCATGGTGACCTGGTGGCCTGTCGGCGGGATGTCCAGCCACGGGCCGGTGAACGTACCGGTGTAGTAGCCGCCGCATCCAATCCAGTCAGAACCATGTTCATCCGGTCCACCCATGACGATATAATCCCGCCGTTCCAGATCGGGCCAGGCAACCAACAGGTCTTTATAGGCGCAGTCATAGAAAGCGTCGCTGCCAATGCTGTCGCCAAAGGGATGGCATAGGTGGAAAACGGTGTCCGAGGCCGTTACCTCGGCCAGTGCCGCGCGAACACCGGCCTCGGAAAAATCATACATCGCGGCCCTGAGCGGAGCGATCAGGGCCTTATGCTGTGTATGCCTGTCACTCATTCAGCAGCATCCCGATAAGGCGCCGGCTCGCCATAGGGGACATTGATACCGCCATAGCGACGCACGCGGACGTTGCACTGTTCTGCGTGGCCCACAAAACCTTCCAACATGCACAGACGCGAGCCGTATTCGCCGATCAGTGTCGCCGCCTCGTTGGTCAGAACTTTCTGATAACTGTGCGTTTTCAGGTACTTCCCAACCCAAAGCCCACCGGTATAGCGCCCAGCCTTCTTCGTTGGCAGCGTGTGGTTCGTACCGATCACCTTGTCCCCGTTTGACACGTTGGTGCGCGGACCAAGGAACAACGCACCGTAGCAGGTCATATTCTCAAGGAACCAGTCGTCACGATCCGTCATCACCTGCACATGTTCCGAGGCGGTATCATCAGCGACCTGCAGCATCTCGTCATACGTGTCGCAGACAATCACCTCGCCATATTCCTCCCAGGACACTTTCGCGGTGTCTGCAGTCGGCAGGATGCCCAACAGGCGGTCCACCTCGGACAGTGTCTCCTTGGCAAGCTTGTGAGAGTTGGTCAGCAGCACACAGGGGCTGTTATAGCCGTGTTCGGCCTGCCCCAGCAGGTCGGTTGCGCACAGTTCAGCATCTGCTGCGGTCTCGTCTGCGATCACCATGGTTTCGGTGGGACCTGCAAACAGATCAATGCCGACGCGCCCGAACAACTGGCGCTTGGCCTCCGCGACAAAGGCGTTGCCGGGACCAACCAGCATGTGAACGGGATCAATTGTCTCGGTGCCCAAAGCCATCGCACCAATGGCCTGAATACCGCCCATAACGTAGATTTCATGCGCGCCACCCAAATGCATGGCCGCAATCACCGCTGGGTTCGGCTTGCCTTTGAACGGAGGCGTGCAGGCAATGATCCGAGGTACACCCGCAACCGAAGCCGTGGCCACGGACATGTGGGCCGAGGCCACCATTGGGAACTTACCACCGGGGACGTAGCATCCGACGGACTGCACAGGGATATTCTTATGGCCAAGGATCACGCCCGGCAGGGTTTCGACCTCAATGTCCAGCATTGAATCCCGCTGAGCCTGCGCAAAGTTGCGCACCTGTTCCTGTGCGAATTTTATGTCGGCCAGTTCCCTATCGGTCAGTTGACCGATTAAGTCATCGATTTCCTTCTGGCTCAGGCGGAACGAGGCTGGCGAGTAGTTGTCGAACTTCTCACTCAACTCACGCACCGCAGCATCACCGCGGGTTTCAATGTCTTTCAGCGTCGCCTCAACCACGGCGCGGGTCTTGGCATCATCTTCAGCCCGGTCCGCATCGGATTTGCCGCGTTTAAGATACTCGATTGCCATGTTTCCAATCCTCAGTTTTCGGGCCGGGGTGGACATTTCTCACCCCGGTCAAATGCTTCCCAGCCTTCGCCGTTGAACAGGTCGACGCCTAGTTGCGCCGCGACATGTGCGAAATCGACATTCACCCAGTTGTCGACGATCTTGCCGTCAACGACTTTCCAAAAATCCATATAGCGGATCTCGACCCGCTTGCCGGTGGGGGCGATGCCCAGAAACTCACCCGTATGGGTTGCTTCCTGACGGCCGAAGGCTGCTGCCCATTCGCCCATGTAAAGACGGGCCTCATCGATGCAAGTTTTGTCCGAAAACGCCGCTTGAAACGGGCGCTGCCAGTTTTCCTGAAACTCTTTCAGCCCGGTTTTGGTGCCGCAGCCTTGATTGCCCATCCAGCGGAAGCCTTGGGTGAAGAATTCTCCGATGTCATCAATGCGGTGATCGTTCAGACCATCCACCATGGTTTCGATCACGCGGCGCGTGTCTTCGGTTTTGCTCATGTCCGTGTCGCGGGTCAGAACCGCTTGTTCGGGACGGGAACCTTTCATGTCTATGTCCTTTCAGGTTGCCAGAGAGAGAGTTTGGGGATCACAGCCCCGATACTCAGAAAGTCCCTCGGCATCCTGTTCAGCGCCGGGTGGCGCGACATGGCGTTATGGCGTGCATGGTTGCTCATCAGCCTTTGACCGCTCCGGCTGTCAGACCGCTGACGATCTGGCGCTGGAAGATCAGAACAAGGAAGATCAGCGGCGCAGTGATCGACACGGCGGCGGCAACCGCGACCACTTGGTCGGTTGTAGTCGTCTCGCGGTTGAACATGCCGACGATGGCAGGAACCATCGTCTGGTTCTGCGCGTCCAGCAGCAACGCGGTGACAAGAAAGTCGTTATAGGCCAGCAGGAAACTGAACAGGCCTGTGGTGATCACCCCCGGCCACATTACCGGCATGATCACACGGCGGAAGGCCTGAAAATGGCTGCAACCATCAACGCGGGCGGCCTCATCCAGCTCTGCCGGGATATTCTGGAAGAACGAACGCAGCATCCAGATGGTGAATGGCTGATTGATCGCGACCAGAACGGCGATCACCGCAAAGGGCTTGCCATACAGCGTCGGCGCGTTTTCACCCAGGATCGGGGCCAGCCATTCGGCCGAATTGATGAACACTGGCAGATAACCCGCCACCAGTACCGAATGCGGTAGCGCGCGGAACACCAAAGCGACGATCAGGATCCAGAAAGCTAAGGTCGATCCCGAGCGCGCCAGGCCATAGCCCGCCAGCGTGCCGACTGTCAGCGACACTGTCACCACACCTGTCGTCACAATCAGAGAATTCTTGAAGTTGTTCGAAAAACCCCGATCGATCCAAACGGTCTTGTAGTGTTCCGTGGTTAGTCCCAGCACGTCCCGACCCAATGGCCCGAACCACGGGTTCAGTACGTTTAGAACGGCAGGCAGGACAACAAAGAACACCACGAGAAAGCCCACCAAAACGACCAGTACGCCAATGACCCAGCCGAACCATTCCTGTCCGGGTTTCGAGTAGGATTTTACCATCGACGGCAGTGTTTTGGTGGCGATGATTATCGTTGCCCAGATCACCGCGACGCCCAGAATGATATCTAGTAGCGATAGCCCCTTACCGACGCCCAGCGTGGCCGGGCCGAAAATCACGTTCAGCGCGTTACTGTCGAACGCATCGACCGGCGATTTGAAGCTCATCACCACGATCCAGAAGATCGGGAAGGCCGCGATCAGGCACCAAAGCGCCAGAAAGATGTTCGAGGTTAGCCGCAGGCTGAGCGGTTGGCGAAGCGCGCGCGAGGACATGTCAGTGGCCTCCTTTATGATCGCGCCATGTGCGGCGCAGCGGAAGGATAAGCAGGATGACAACACCAATCATGGTCAGCATTGAGTTGGCTGAGGCCCGGCTGATCGACCGGTTGCCCGCCTGATCCGGCGTCAGGTAGTCAAACGTCAACCACTGTAGCGAGATCACATAGCCTTGGCTTGAGAAGCCAACGATCTCTTCGAACACGCGGTAGCTGTCCATTAGGTGAATCATCGAGACGAAGATGATAAGCGGCATCAGATGCGGAATGACGATGTATTTCAGCCGCTGCCAGCGGGTCGCCCCGTCAATAACCGCGCTTTCCAGACTGTCCTGATTGACCGTTTGCAGACCGGCGTAAAAGATGATGGCCGCAAAGGGCGCCACGTGCCAGACGCGGTAGATCATCATCAGGACTTCAATCGTCCAAGCCTGCGCGAACAGGGCTATATCACGGTTCAGCCACCATTCCATCATCGCAGTCAGGATACCGTCGCCGCGAAACAGCCAATTGATTGACAGAACTCCGATCACCGGCGTGATGATGAAAGGCAGTAGAGAGACGAATATCACCGGGCCGCGGATAGAACGCGCGGCATTGTTTATCAGGATCGCGATCCCTAACCCGCAACCGACCACCAGCGGCAGAGTGATCAAAGTAAACGTCAGCGTGAATCGCAGGGCCTTCCAGAAATTGATCGTCGACAGCACATGCCAGCTGCCGTCACTTATGGCTCGCCATGCGCGGTCAGGTTCCAGAACATTGCGATAGCTTTGCAACCCCACGTATTGGGTTTGCGTGATGATCTCACCATGCTCATCCAGCTTTGGCTGCGACACCTTTTCGGTCACACAGGTCTGGGTCAGGAAACCAGGGGTACAGGTTTCTTTTTCAACCGTCTCATAGATCGGCTGGGTGATATAGAAACTCTGCTTGAACACGCTGACCAGCGGGAACGCGATGAAGAGAAGCATCATAAAGACAGAGGGACCGACAAAAGCAGCAAATGTCCGGAAGTTCATGGCTCTGCCTTTCTAATGGTTCTCGGGGGAAAGGGATGGGAGGGCCGGAGCCCTCCCAAGGGAGGATCAGTTGCTGATCAGGCCTGCTTCTTTCGCGGCAGTGACGTAGTCTGCCTCGATATCGGCCAGAGTCGTCTGCGCGTCTTTGGCACCGGTCAGGTAGTCGGCCAGCCCGTTACCCAACGAGGTGTGCATGATGCCCATAGGACCGGAAGCCGGGTAAGCCTTGGCACCGCCTTCAGCGGACGCTGCAGCACCTGCAGCCAAAGGACCTGCCGAATAGGCCGTGCTCAGCCATACTGCGACATCGTTGTTCGCACTGACCGTATCGGTGTCCATGCCCTCAAGTGCGACGCGGAAGGCAGCATCCGCTTCTTCGTCGCTCATGTTCGAAGCCAGAACAATACCGTCCCACCAGATTGTGGTCGCCGGAACCGCCGATCCCATTGGAGCCGCAGCCATGGTCACCTTGCCAACGACCTGGCTTTCGGCCTCATCGTTCATCGCAGCGGCACGGCTGGCCCACAGGTTCGCCATTGCAATCTTGCCCTGCTGGAACTGCTGTTGCACATAGGTCGAGTCAGAGACCAGGTATTCCGGGTCCATATACTCGGTCATGGCCTTCAATGTCTCAAGCGCTGCTACGCCTTGTTCGTTATTGATGGCAGGCATGTTGCCGTCACCAAAGAACGAACCGCCCTCGCCCAAATACATGTTGACGAACTCCTGACCAAGGTTCCAACCGGTCTTGAACGTCCCACCAATGGGATAGTCCATGACGCCGGCTTCCTTGATCTTGGCAGCTGCGGAAAGAACATCGCCATAAGTCTTGGGCTCTTCGATGCCCAGTTCGGCCAGAACATCGTCGCGATACATCAGGTGCTGAGCGTTCACCATCATCGCGATCGCCATGGTTTGTCCGTCCACCTTGATCAACTGGTTGGGCAGCAAATCCTGTCCGTACTTCTCGACCAGATCGTCCAGCGGACGGATCGTACCGGCGTTGAGCAAAGGCACCAGAGTTGCATTCGAAACACCGCCGATCTGATAAAGCGCTGGATCGGCCGCAAATGCCTCAGGTTGCTTTTCGCGGAATTCCTGGTCCAGCGAAGCGCTGAAGTTGCCGCATTCCGCCATTGCATCGGTGACCGCTTTCCAGGCTTCAAACCCGGCGGACAGCGACTTTAGTGGCACGTCGTTTTCGAAGGCGCATTCCGCCCATGCGCCGGTGGCGGCGATGGACATGGCACCTGCCATAAGGATCGTCTTGAGTTTCATGCGTTTCTCCCTGTCAGGATCGGTCCGTCGTCGACGTCCGGACCGGTGTTAAGCCCGTTTGGGCTGTTTGTGGGGGTGGTCCCCAATCCGCGCACCGCTTTCAGCTTCAAAGAGGTGACAGATTTCTTTTGGCACCGAGAACGAGACTGTCTCGCCAATCTCGGCGCGGTAGGCTTTATCGGCTTTGACCGAAACCAGTGCACCGCCGACCCGGACCGAGATCATGGTCGCGTCTCCCAGCAATTCCAGCGTGTAGATCGGCGCTGTGATCTGGCCCTGCCCTTCGGCAAGGCTGGCATCCTCGGCGCGGAAGCCCAGCGTCATAGGACCGTCTGGGGCATCCACTGGGATTTCGACGTGTTCGGCACGGAACATTCCGCCTGAAACGTCGCCATCCATTAAATTCATCGCGGGTGAACCAATGAAGCTGGCCACAAACGTGTTTGCCGGCATGTCATAGATTTCCGTGGGGCTGCCAACCTGCTGCACCACGCCCTGTTTCATCACCACTACGCGGTCGGCCAGTGTCATCGCTTCGATCTGGTCATGGGTCACATAGATCGTCGTCACCGCCAGCTCGTGACTGAGGTTCTTGATCTGCGCCCGGGTGGAGACCCGTAGTTTGGCGTCAAGATTCGACAGCGGTTCGTCCATCAGGAACACATTTGGTTCGCGTACAATGGCACGGGCGAGTGCCACACGCTGTCGCTGACCACCTGAGAGCTCGGCGGGTTTGCGATGCAGAAAATCGTCCAGCTCGACCATCGCGCTGGCGCGGCGTACCTTTTCGTCGTGGGTCGACGGGTCGATGCCGCGCACCTTCAGCGGAAAGCGGATGTTCTCGTAGACGTTCATGTTGGGATAAAGCGCGTAGCTCTGGAACACCATCGCAACGTCGCGGTCCTTCGGCTCCAGATCGTTGATTACATTGCCGTCGACCAGGATTTCGCCCTCGGTCACGTCCTCAAGACCTGCGATCATCCGCATCGTCGTTGTCTTGCCGCAGCCCGAGGGGCCGAGCAATACCAGAAACTCGCGATCAGCAATGGTCAGGTCGAAATTGTGAACCCCAACGAATGAGCCCCATCGCTTGCCGACGTTCCGCAATTGAATTTCCGCCATGGTGCCCCCTGCAAGGAATCATTTTGCATACGTTTGCAAAACTGTAATTCGCATACGTCAATTCAGGCAAGACTTTTTTGCATACGTATGCAAAACTGACGCAAATACCCGACTCAACCTGGCTTCGTGCCTCTCGTAAAACTTTGATCACAATGGCAAATATCGTGACCTTTCAGACAGAAAAAAAACTCGTCTCTGCGTTTCACACCGCGTTGGATTCCGCGACAGAACAAGAAATCCCGAAGGTAATGAGCCAATACTGCGCCCCGGAACTGAAGTGGCGCGGCTTTCACCCATTCAACGAAATCAATGGCGCCGAACAGGTTGCCCGGCAGTTCTGGCAAATACTAAGGAGCAGCCTGACCCGCCAGCAGAACCGTGTAGATGTCCTGTTTGCGGGGCAAAACTCTCTGCGGGACGAGGCCGACGTCTGGGTCGTATCTATGGGGCATTTGATGGGGCTGTTCGACCGTCCGTGGCTGGGCATTCGCCCAACTGGCAAGCTGGCATTCCTGCGCTATTGCGCGTTCTACAAGGTCGCCGGTGACAGGATTGTCGAAACAGCGATGTATTTCGACATACCGCACCTGATGGTGCAAGCCGGGCAGAATCCGTTCCCCCCACAAACAGCGGCGCATTTGGTGCAACCCGGACCAAGACCCCATGACGGCCTGCTGCTGAACGGACAACCTGCTGAAGAAGGCGAAAAGACCCTGGCGATCATCAATGCGATGATCTCGGATCTCGGGCAATGGGACAGTGGGTTGTCGCTTGAGGATGAATTGGCCCAAACCTGGCACCAAGACATGATCTGGTGGGGACCCGAAGGGATCGGCGCGACCTACACGATAGAACGCTATGCCAAACAACACTCTGGACCGTACCGGGCCGCCTTCTCAGACCGATCTAAAACCAATCATGTCTGCCGCATGGCCGAGGGGCATTATGGCGGGTTCTTTGGCTGGCCCAATTTCACGGCCACTCCGTCCGGCGGGTTCATGGGTATGCCCGCAACTGGTAAACCCGGCGAATTCAGGGTGATCGATATCTATCGCCGCGCGGGCGACAAACTGGCGGAAAACTGGGTCTTCATCGACTTGCTGCACTTCTGGAATGGGCAAGGCGTCGACATTCTGGCCCGAACCACAGAGGTCGAAACGCCATGAGGATAGATGCGCATCACCACCTGTGGGACCTGTCTGCCGTGACCTATCCCTGGCTCATGGAAAAGGGCGTCGCTCGTTTCTTTGGCGACCCCTCCCCCATCCAACGAAACTATTTGCTGCCGGAATTTCGAGCAGATGCCAAAACCGAGGGTTTCGGCGCTTCGGTACATATTCAGGTGGGCGCGGCTGACCCCTGGGCCGAAGCGCAATGGGTGCAATCAGTGGCCGACCAGTTCCCGGACTGGCCATTGGTGCAAGTGGCGTTCTGCGATCTGACCGCTGATGATCTGGACAAACAACTCGATCGCCTTCAAACCCTGCCGTCTGTACGCGGCGTTCGTCAAATCATCGGCCGCGCTCCGGGCGAGGATGCAATCACCGGCACAAATACGCTGCTTGAAGATCCAAAGTTCGTGGCTGGTCTGAAGCAACTGGGCTCACGCGGGCTATCCTTCGATCTTCAACTTCTGCCTGAGTTAATGGAAATGACCGCAGATGTGTTGTCGCAGGCCTCAGAAACCCGGATTGCTCTTTGCCATGCAGGGTCCCCCCACGACCGAACCGCACAAGGCTTGCAGAGATGGGCGGACGGGTTAAAAACGTTATCAAACCTCCCTCAAGTCTGTTGCAAACTCTCCGGCCTCGGAATGTTTGATCATAACTGGAGCGCTGAAAGCGTCTCACCAATCGTTGCAACCTGCCTGTCACAGTTTGGTGCCGACCGTTGCATGTTCGGGTCGAATTTTCCGGTCGACAGCCTCAGTTCAACTTACAAAAAAGTAGTTTCCAGGCATCAGGAACTCGTCCCCGCATCAAACCAGGACGATGTGTTCCACGGCACGGCAAAAAGCTTCTATCTCTTTGAATAGTGCTGAAGCACACAAACCTAAATTCTTAGGCGCGCAATTCTCTGATCTGGTCGACAGGGCGGGGCACCTGGCCCAGATGATCCTGAAACGCCACCCCTACGTCGACCATCAGCGCGGCAGTGGTGAACCTACCAGGTGCACCTGCTCGCATTTCGGTCAGGTCATGATCGACGATTTAAAGATGACTGATCCCTCCAGCCTGAGCCACGGCAGCCTCGGAGCGGTTCACGGCGGTCGTCTGCACGAATTTATTGGTGCGATTGCCTGCCTTGATATCCGCCACCGTCTGCTTGCGCTTCGCCGAGTGCACGCTGAATGTATAGATCCGCTGCATTACGGCCGCACTTTTCTTATTCGGCGGCCTTGCGTTCTGACCCTTTCGGAATCACCTCGTAACCGGGCTCTTCCGGCTCATCATCCATCATTTCCGGCGGGAAACCGGGGGCGAGAATGTCCAGACCGGTGGCCTCTTCCAAACGTTTGATGATGTTGGGCGAAAAACAACGCTCGCCATAGCGTTCGATGCCGTCCTCAAAGATCTGAACCAACATAGGCGAGATTTCCAGCGGCACATTGTGACGGTCAGCCACCTGCTGGAACAGGCCGGCATCCTTTTTGACCAGATCCATGGTGAAAGAAATGTCACGGCTGCCGTTTAGGATCACCTGGCTTTCGGTTTCATGTACGAATGACGTACCGGAGCTAATCTTCATCGCCTCATAGGTCGTGTTGAGGTCCATACCGGCCGCCTTGGCGGTGACCAGCGCTTCGCAGCAAGTGACAAGATTGGCCGTGGCCAGATAGTTCGTCACAACTTTCAGAACCGAAGCCGAGCCCAGATCGCCAGTGTGCAGAATGCGGCGCCCCATGGTTTTAAGGAAAGGCGCGATGCGGTCAAACGTAGCACGGTCGCAGCCCGCAAAGATCGAGATATTGCCCGTCGCCGCACGGTGGCATCCGCCCGATACCGGGCAATCCACGGCTGCGCCTCCTGCGTCCATCACCATTGCGCCCAAGCGTTTGACATCGGCTTCGTCAGTGGTGGACATCTCCATCCAGATTTTACCCGGCTTCACCTCGGACAGCATCTGTTGCATGACGGCATCAGAGGCAGCGGGCGATGGCAAACAGGTGATTACGGCATCGCAATCGCGCATCAGTTGCGCCGAGCTTTCACCCCGGGCCGCCCCACGCGAAACGAAATCATCCACAAGTTTGGGGTTGAGGTCATGCACCGTTAGATCAATGCCATTGCGCAGCAAACTGCCACTGAGTTTCCCGCCGACATTTCCAAGACCAATAAATCCAACTTTCATGCGCGTGGTTCCCTGTTTCATTTCCCGCCGGATGATCGGCAAAGATGTTACTTCGCAAAAAGTACAAACGTTGATGGCATTGTGTAAAACGAATAAAATCGACAAGTATCAGCGAAAATTTTCGGTGCTAAGAATGCCGCAATCTCCTAACCCTATTTGGCTTCGATCATTTGAATGCGCCGCGCGACACCTCAGCTTTACGACGGCCGCGGCCGAGTTGGGTATCACTCAATCGGCGCTTAGCCTTCATGTCCGCTCATTGGAGGCGCAACTTGGCTGCCCCTTGTTTTATCGCGCCGCACGCAACCTAAGCCTGACCGAAGTTGGCCAGGCATACGCTTTTTCTGTGCGGCAAGCCCTAAGAGACATCGATCTGTCAACGATCAGCCTGTTCGGATCAAATCAGAAGCATGAGCTGGTCGTGCGCGCGCCAATATCCACGGCGACCTTGTTTCTTGTTCACAGGTTGCCCAAGTTTTTGCGGATCCACCCCGATATTTCCATAAAGCTGGTCTCGAACATTTGGGCTGAATCCGCAGGACGTGAAAATGTCGATGTCGAGTTGCGTGTGGGAAGCGGCGAGTGGACTGATATCCCAGCTCGGAAAATATCCACTGAACGGATCGTCCCTATTGCCCCCAAGGTACTTGGGGCAGAACCCCCGTCCCCCGAATATCTAGGACAACAGCCGCTAATTCACATTCTGGGATTCCAACAAATGTGGGAACGGTATTTCTCTGCAATCGGGGTTCAACAAACCCAGCACTCATCAACCTTTGTGGTTGATACGACAATAGCGGCGATGGATTTCGTTGCCGCAGGTGGCGGCAATGCGATCGTTGTCGAAAGGTTTGCCAAGACCGCCATTGAGACGGGAAGAAAGATCGCAATAGTTGGTGAACCAATTCCAATAGAACAGAGCCACTATTTGATTGCGGGACGAAACTCAAAAGAAGATGTTGTGGCTAAACGGCGTTTTGAAGCTTGGCTGGAAGACATCTTTGGATAAGCTGGGCTCTGAATCCATTATTATGACTGCCGGTATTTGGTTCACATGTTTCAAGCCCCCGAGATTCAGGACGCGTTTGATGAAAAATATATTCTGTTTGGCCGACGAGCAGATGGTACGCCCTGAACCTTATCTTCCAGGAAACCATCGCAACCCAAAGGCTGACGATCGACGTGTACTGAGTGGAATTATCTTCATAAATCGCAATAAATTGTGGTGGTCCGATGCGCCTCGCGAGTATCGTCCGCCAAAGACCCTGTACAACCGATGGAAACGGTGGAGCGATCTGGGCGTATTCACTCGGATCATGACTAGCCTGGCTACTCAAGGAACCTATCACAAGACAGCCATGATTGACGCAACATACCTCAAAGCGCACCGAGCAGCCTCTAGTCTGCGGTTGTAAGGGAGGGCGCGGCAGACCGATCACTGCCTGATAGACGGTGTTAGCAGCGAAGAGAAAGAGTTGCACCAAGGGAGCATGATTACGATACAACGCCGTTACTGACAGCCATGGATGCCCCATCTGCTTATTCATAACCCGTTGGCAGGTTAGAAACTACCCAGAGGCCAGAAGGGCCTTCTTGAACAGTCTACCATCGGCTGACTGGCTGATGGGGAATCCCGGTTATGATGCAGACTGTTCCCGAGAAGCCTCTAATGACGGAGAAATAAGGTCCTGTATCCTAGATCGGAAATCGCGCGACAAGCCTGTCCGATACGGCAAGTGGCGCTACAACAAACAAATGCCTGAACGAACACATCTTTGGTAATCTCGCCGAAGCTCGGAAAGTCATTGAAGTCTGGAGGATCGACTACAACACCCAAAGACTGACGGATTACCCGGAAAGCCTGCAAGCAGAGATCAAGGCCTATATAGACCGTTTGGCGCAACGCGATCTGTTCAGCGGTGACGGACCGGATAGACCGCTGCGCGAGACCAGCCTGCGCAATACCCAAGCGCATCTGCGTCAAATGCTGGACACATTGATCACAACGGGTCGCAACCCGGAAGATTTCACCAGCCTTTCTGTATTGTCACACCAGATTGTCTTAAAACTGCCTTGCAGGCGATGATGGACCGACATGGGAGCAATTGCGTGCCTTCCGGGCTGAGCAATATAGCTGCAACCTTTATCGCGATTGGAAGGCATCACCTGAACGCGCCAGAAGACGTCATCAAGGCACTCAAAGACATTCACAAACGGGTCGCCGTAAACCCGCGCGGCATGAGCCCCAAGAACGCCGAGCGCCTTGCGCAGTTCAATGATTGGGAGAACGTGGCCCTGTTGTTGAGCCTGCCGGATACGCTGATGGCACGGGCGGAAGACAGTCCGACCCGGCGCGACAGCGCACTGGCGGCGATGCATGCAGCAGCGCTTACGATCCTCCTGAGCTGTCCCATGCGCGTCAAAAACCTCGCGAACCTTAATTTGGACAAACATTTGATCCCGGTCCGCTCGGGGACGCACACCTATTATTCCATCCGTATCGAAGGGATCGAGGTCAAGAATGGGGAGCCGATTGAGGTCAAACTGAATGCCCGCAGTTCCAAGATTTTGCACCGCTATATCATGCAGTTCCGACCGCAGGTGTCGCAAGCGGGTGGGCGCGCTCTATTCCCACGCAGCAGCGATGGAATGCCTCGGGCGCCCAGCAATTTTGGTGGTGAACTCACCCAACGCGTCTTTCGTGAGACCGGGTTGAAGGTTCACCCACATCTGTTCCGCCACATCGCGGCCAAGCTCTATCTAGAAGAACGCCCCGGCGACTTCGAGACCGTGCGCCGCCTGCTCAAACATAGGCGGCTCCAGACGATGATGGACTTCTACGCATCGCTCAGCAACCAATGGGCACATGACCACTATGACGAAGTGGTTCTTTCCAAATGGAAAGGCAAGCCTGATGACTAAGACGATCCCTCTTGCTCTTCTTTACCAAGACTGGCCCCAAGCGGATAAAACCGCCTGGAATGCCTTGTTCGCAACTGGCGACATCTTTGACGGAACAGGTCCATGCGTTGATTGGTCTGACGGCAGTCGCAAAAAACGGCGCCAGATTTATGGGTACTGGCTATCGTGGATGACACGGCTTCAGCCTATCCGCATGCGACGCATACCAGAGTGTCATCAATCAACTCAAAAAGTCTCAGCGTTGATACGTATCGGTTCTTTGGTGAGGATGCATGTTAGGCGTCGGAATGAACACAAGGATCAAATGATCCTTGGAGATCCATTGTTCGATTGTCAGAAAGAAAGAAACACCAAGGAAGACACTTCCATCGGGTCTCTCCGACGCCCGAACCCAGCCTGTCTTATTTGACACTTATCTTCAATACCTAAATCACTGATTTTGTTACACATGTAGCCTTCTCAAGCTTCCAAGCCTCATTGCAACTGTTGCAACAGAAAGAAGGGCTTCGAAGAGATCAGCAGCGAAAGACTGGTGCAACGGGTTGCAATCGAAAGTGGAAGACACGACCCGATCCATGCTTATAATGGGTTGGGCCGACTTACTTCTGTGACCGAAAGGCCCCTGCCCATGCGAGCCGCCATCTACGCCCGCTACTCCACCGATCTTCAAAGTGACGCCTCCATTGAGGACCAACATCGGCTGTGTCTACGCCTGATCGATGGCAATGGATGGCAGGAGGCCGAGACCTATTCCGACCGGGGGCTGAGCGGAGCGTCTCATCTTCGTCCCGGGTATCAACGGTTGCTGGAGGACGCGCGACGCAATGTGTTTGATGTCGTTGTGGCCGAAGGCCTAGACCGGATCAGCCGGGATCAGGAACACATCGCCGCCTTCTTCAAACAAATACGGTTTCAAGGCATCCCGATCGTCACAGTGGCAGAGGGAGAGATCTCCGAACTGCATATCGGCCTCAAGGGGACCATGAGCAGCCTGTTCCTGAAAGACCTGGCTCAAAAAACCCATCGCGGCCTTGAAGGACGTGTGCGCAAAGGTAAATCAGCCGGTGGTATCACGTATGGCTATGACGTTGTGCGAGATATGGGCGCAGACGGGTTCATCACCACAGGGGAACGGCGGATCAATGAAAGCCAAGCCCAGATCGTTCAACGTATCTTTCAGGACTACAGCCATGGGCTGAGCCCACGCAACATCGCTGCCCACCTGAACGATGAGGGCATTCCCGGCCCACGTGGAACATGGGGCGCATCGACGATCTACGGCAACCACCAGCGTGGAACCGGCATCTTGAACAACGAACTCTATATCGGGCGGTTGGTTTGGAACCGGCAGCGTTTCGTCAAAGACCCTAATAGTGGTAAACGGCAAGCCCAAGCGAACCCTCCCGAGGAATGGGTAATCGAAGACGTACCCGATCTGAGGATCGTGCCCGATGACCTGTGGAACGCGGTAAAGACGCGGCAGGAAAAGACGCGCAATGCTGCGATCAGCGATGGCATCAAGAAGCTGGGCCGCACCAAGCGGGCACGGCATCTGTTTTCCGGCATGCTGACCTGTGGGTGTTGTGGTGGCGGCGTCATCCAAGTCGGAAAGCAGTATTACGGGTGCTCCGCTCACAAGAATAAAGGCACCTGCGGCAACCGGTTGACGATAAAACGCACAGACTTGGAGGACCGTGTTCTCTCCGGCCTCAAGGAACAGTTGCTGCACCCTGATCTGATCGCGGAATTCACCATCGCCTATCAAGGGGAATACAATCGTCTTGCTGGGTCCATTCAACAGGAACGGAGTAAGGCCGAACGGGATCTGGCGAAAGTAGAGAGTAAGATCGCCAATCTAATAAACGCCATCAGCGATGGCATGTTCCACCCCAGCATGAAAGAAAAGCTGACTGAGTTAGAAGCGCGCAAAGTCGAATTCGAAGGCATTATCAATTCAGTGTCAGATGAACCGCCGGTTTTGCTGCATCCCGGATTGTCCGATGTGTATCGTGAACAAGTCGCTAATCTGACCACGGCACTGCGCGATCCGTCATCTCAGGCGAAAGCGACATCCATCATTCGCAGCTGTCTATCGGAGATCAGGTTGATCCCGGATGATGGAAAGTATGCGATTGAACTTGTTGGGGAACTAGCGGGATTGCTGGCGTTAGGGCAAACAAAAACGGCCTCGGAGCGATGTGCTTCGGGCCGTTCTGCGACGCTGGTTGCGGGAGTAGGATTTGAACCTACGACCTTCAGGTTATGAGCCTGACGAGCTACCGGGCTGCTCCATCCCGCGACAGTTTGCGTTGGTCTACCGCCTATTTGGCTAGTTGAGACCGGGTAGTG
>NZ_OMPH01000033.1:0-3054 GCF_900312795.1 Ruegeria sp. AU67 | reverse complement strand
GTTTCGCTGGGGCGCATTTTTTGCGCCCCAGCGAAACAGGTCAGGCTGTGAGGCCTTCTGGTTCTGGGAGTTTGTTGGCGCGGCAGCAGGCGGTGAGTGTGTTGGCCAGCAGGCAGGCGATGGTCATGGGGCCTACGCCGCCGGGGACCGGGGTGATGGCGCCGGCGCGTGTTGCGGCGCTGGCGTAGTCGACGTCGCCGACCAGCCTGGTCTTGCCTTCACCTTTTTCGGGCGCATCAATGCGGTTGATGCCCACGTCGATGACGGTGGCGCCTTCCTTGATCCAGTCGCCCGGCACCATTTCGGGGCGGCCAACGGCGGCCACGACGATGTCGGCGCGGCGGACCACGTCGGGCAGATCCTTGGTGCGGCTGTGCGCGATGGTCACGGTGCAGCTGTCGCCCAGCAGCAGCTGCGCCATCGGCTTGCCCACGATGTTCGAGCGTCCGATCACAACCGCATCCATGCCCGACAGCGAGCCATGGTGGTCGCGCAGCATCATCAGACAGCCCAGCGGGGTGCAGGGCACCATCGATTTCTGACCGGTGCCCAAGAGGCCCACGTTGGAGATATGGAACCCGTCCACATCCTTGGCCGGGTCGATCGAATTGATCACCAGATCTTCGTTCAGATGCTTGGGCAGCGGCAATTGAACCAGAATGCCATGCACAGCCGGATCGTTGTTCAGCGTGTCGACCAGCGCCAGCAGGTCCTCTTCCGAGGTATCGACATCCAGCTTGTGCTCGTACGAGTTCATGCCGACCTCGACGGTCATCTTGCCCTTGGAGCGGACATAGACCTGACTGGCCGGGTCTTCGCCCACCAGAACCACGGCCAGGCCGGGGGTGATGCCGTTTTCCTCTTTCAGCTTTGCAACCTGATCGGCCACTTGCGCGCGCACTTTGGCCGCAAAGGCCTTGCCGTCGATAACCTGGGCTACCATCCTTTGATCCCTTCTTTCAAAAACGGATCGGGCGCGTGAAGCGCCCGGTCATTCAGTCCGGGCCGAGAACACGTTCCTCACGTGCAATCGACCAGTCAATCAACATGCGCCACAGTCTTTCGGCCAAATCCGGATCCATTCCCAACTCGGCCGAGCTTGCGCGCACGCGGTGCACCACGTCTTCGACACGGTCCGGGATACGGGCAGGCAGGCCCTCGCCCGGCTTCAGCTCGGACGCGCGGTCAATGTAGCCTGCGCGCGCCACCAACATTTCGATCAGTTGGCGGTCCAGCTTGTCGATCTGAACCCGCAGATCCTGCATCGTTGCACAGTCTTGCGGCGGTGTCAGAGTGGGCATCGCGATCTCCTCATGGCCCGGGAAAACCCCGGACCACGAGATGTCCTATTCGGCGGCTTAGAACAAGCCCTCGATCTCACCTGCGTCATTGAGGCAGATGGTTTCCGCAGCTGGTTTGCGTGGCAATCCGGGCATGGTCATGATCTCACCGCAGACAACCACGATAAAGCCGGCACCCGCGCTCAGGCGTACCTCACGCACCGGAACCGAATGGCCGGTGGGCGCGCCGCGCAAGGTCGGATCGGTCGAGAACGAATACTGCGTCTTGGCCATGCAGACCGGCAGATTGCCGTATCCGGCCTCTTCCCATTCACGCAGCTGGTTGCGGATCTTGTTGTCGGCCAGAACCTCGTCGGCGCGGTAGATGCGCTTGGCGATGGTTTCGATCTTCTCGAACAGCGGCATGTCATCGGGGTAGATCGGTGCGAAGTTGGCACTGCCGCCTTCGACGATCTCGACAACCTTCTCGGCCAGCGGCGCAGAGCCTTCCGAGCCCAGCTCCCAGTGACGCGACAGAACCGCCTCAACCCCATGCTCGGCGCAATAGTCGCTGACCGCCTGCACTTCGGCATCGGTATCGGTGACGAAGTGGTTGATGGCAACCACAACCGGCACGCCAAAGGATTTCACGTTCTCGATGTGACGACCAAGGTTGGCACAGCCCGAGTTGACCGCGTCGACGTTTTCCGCACCCAGATCGGCCTTGGCGACGCCGCCGTTCATCTTCATCGCACGCACGGTGGCAACCAGCACCACTGCAGACGGCGCGATGCCCGCCTTGCGGCACTTGATGTTCATGAACTTCTCAGCACCCAGATCGGCACCAAAACCGGCCTCAGTCACAACGTAGTCAGCCACTTTCAGCGCCGTCTTGGTCGCGATGACAGAGTTACAGCCATGCGCGATATTCGCGAACGGGCCACCGTGGACAAAGGCCGGGTTGTTTTCCAACGTCTGCACCAGGTTTGGCTGCATCGCGTCTTTCAGCAGCACGGTCATCGCGCCTTCGGCCTTGATGTCGCGGCAGTAAACAGCGGTCTTGTCGCGGCGATAGGCCACGATGATGTCACCCAGGCGCTTTTCCAGATCCTTCAGATCGTTGGACAGGCACAGGATCGCCATGACCTCGGACGCCACGGTGATGTCAAAGCCGGTTTCGCGCGGGAAGCCGTTCGACACACCACCCAAGGACGCTGTGATCTGACGCAGTGCGCGGTCATTCATGTCGACCACGCGGCGCCATGCGACGCGGCGTACATCGATCTCGGCTTCATTGCCCCAGTAGATGTGGTTGTCGATCATCGCCGACAGCAGCGAATGCGCCGAGGTGATCGCGTGGAAATCCCCGGTGAAGTGCAGGTTCATTTCCTCCATCGGAACAACCTGCGCGTAACCGCCCCCTGCAGCGCCGCCCTTCATGCCGAAGTTCGGGCCCAGCGAGGCTTCGCGGATACAGATCATCGCATTCTTGCCGATGCGGTTCAGACCATCACCCAGACCAACGGTCGTGGTCGTCTTACCCTCACCCGCAGGCGTCGGGTTGATCGCGGTGACCAGGATCAACTTGCCGTCTTCGCGACCCTGGACCGAGTTGATGAACTCCTGGCTCACCTTCGCCTTGTCATGGCCATAGGGCAGCAGATCAGCAGAATCGATGCCAATCTTAGCGCCAATTTCCTGAATAGGCTTCTTCTGCGCCTCGCGCGCAATTTCAATGTCCGATTTATAGCTCATTGGGCAAAACCCCCGGTTG